>DATASC010000064.1:0-15893 GCA_036269355.1 Candidatus Cybelea sp.
TCGGCGCCGAGGTTCTCAAAGGCCCAATCGCGGCACGCTTGCGCGGCCTCGGTCGCGTAGCCCATCTTCCAGAAGCTCGGTAGGAGCATATAGGCGACTTCGACGTCCTCACGCGCGTCGACGTCGTCCCAGTGCAGCAGACCGATCTGACCGATAAATTCGCCGCCGGCCTTGCGCTCGACGACGAAGAGCGAGTATCCGCGCTTTGCGTACGAATCGAGAATAGAATTCAGCACCTTTCGGCATCGATCGAGATCGTACGTCTCGGGATAGTATCGCATCACGAGCGGATCGTTCATGACGCGGTGAACCAACTCGACTTCGTCTTCCCGAAAACGCCGCAGCCGCAGGCGCGGCGTCTCGATCAGCACTTCCGCGTAAGGCTGTAACCGCCGCCCGTGAGGTGTTTTCCGTCCGCTGAGAGCGTGAGCGTGTGGTTGCCGTAATAGGTGAACGTTACCACGTTGCCCTTGAGGCCCCAGTTGCCCGAAACGCCGTCGCTGTCGGTGACGTCGCCGTTGAGCTCCATCGTAAACGTTTTCTTCGCGTCGTTGTCGTAGACCCAAGTGCCAACGAGATTCGTCGTCGCGCAGCCGGTCGGCACGGGCGTCGGCGTCGGCATCGCCGCTAGCTGTTTGATCGCGCCGCCGTAGAATTTATGCGCGATATTTAAACAGAGGTCGCCGGCGCCGTACGGATTGTCGGGCAGCTGCACGATGCAGGTGAACGTCACCACGTAACCCTTCGGCAGTGCGAAGCAGCGCACGACCGCCGTCGCGGTCGACGTCCCGGTCAGACCGTTCTGCATCTGAGCGGTCCAGTCGCCGCTCCCCGGGCTAGACTCGGCCGCTCCCTGCAAGAAAGCGTTGAGCGACGATTTAGCCTTGTCGCTGCAATCGGCCAGCGTGCCGTCCGGAGTCACGTGCCTGATTCCGATCGAAACGTCGACCGACGCCGGCGCACTCGAGCTGCACCAGATCGCCGCGAGAATCGTGAGGCCGAGCGCGAGCGCGGCCCGCCGCAACGGCGCCTTCATGGCTGCGCTCCGAACGCCGCCGAGAGCTTGGAACAGATTACGCTTGCCGCCTCCGTCGCCGGCGGCGATTGAGACGCGCAGGTAAACGTAACGAGATAACCGGCAACGTTCTCGAGCGGATAACAGTGAATGGCCGCGGCCGCAAAGGAGTTGCCGGACGCGTCGGTCGCACCGACGCCCTCCCACTGGTTAGTATCGCCGGCCTCGAAAACTTTTCCGAGAACCGACCCAAGCGCCGCACTCGCTTTCGAGTTGCAGCTGCTCAACGGTTGATTCTTCACGACGGTTTTGTCGCCGACGACCACGTCGAGCGCGGCGGGTGCGCTCGCGCGCGCCGCGCCGAACGCCAGTGCCAGTCCGAGTACGAATGCGACGATGCGATTGCGTGATGGTTTACTCAAGGGCGACCTCCTCAAGAGCGGAATGGCTTTAGACAACTGCGCAGTCCTCCCCTATGGGAGGCCTGGCCCTCTCCTGCCGGAAGTTTAGCGCATGAGACGCACCGTTGCCTTCATCGCGTTTATCGCGTTCCTCGGCGTCACAGCGCCGCCGAACGATCCGTTCTTGTGGCTGGAAGACGTAAACGGGGCGCGGGCGATGACCTGGGTCAAAGCTCAAAATGCCCGAACGCTGGGTGTGCTCAAGAGCGACGCGAACTTCGCGGGCCT
This sequence comes from Candidatus Cybelea sp., assembly GCA_036269355.1. GTDB lineage: Bacteria > Vulcanimicrobiota > Vulcanimicrobiia > Vulcanimicrobiales > Vulcanimicrobiaceae > Cybelea. Next base: position 1,705 of record DATASC010000064.1, read on the forward strand.
CTATGCGGATGCGCTCAAGATCGTCGAGGCGAAGGACCGAGTTCCCGCGCCCGAGCTCGTCGCACACGACGTGTACAATTTCTGGCAGGACGCGTCGCACGTTCGCGGCATCTGGCGGCGTACGACGCCGGCGGACTTCGCGAACACCGACCCCAGCTGGACGACGATCTTCGACTTGGATGCGGTCGCGGCGAGCGAACACGCCAACTGGGTCTGGAAGGGGGCTGACTGTGCGTGGCCGCGCGAGACCCGTTGCCTGTTCGACCTCTCGGACGGCGGCGAGGACGCGATTACCGCGCGCGAGTACGACACCACGACGAAGCAGTTCGTAACCGGGGGCTTCACCTTACCGCGGGCAAAGCAAACCACCGCATGGGAGAGCGACGACACGCTGCTCGTATCGCGCGAGTGGTCGCCGGGAGAGCTGACGACGTCGGGATATCCTTACGTCGTCAAACGGTTGAAGCGCGGTCAACCGCTCGCCGATGCGGTCGAAGTCTTCCGCGGCGCGAAGTCGGACGGAGGCTACGGTGTCACGCCGCTCGTGTTCCACGACGGTGCCGGCGACACCGCGACGATCATCGTCCGGCCGCTCTCGACGTTCAAGTCGGAGTACTATATCGTCACATCCAGCGGCGTGCACAAGCTCGCCGTACCGCTGCAATCCCAACCGATGGCGCTGCTCGCCGGCCGGCTGCTCTTCACGCTACAAGAAGATTGGAACGCCGGCACTTCGAGCTTCGCGCAGGGTTCGCTCGTTGCGCTCGATCTCGCCGCGGCAAACGCCGATCCTGCGAATCTCAAGCCCACGCTCGTCTATGCGCCGGGTCCGCGCGAAACGCTCGAGTCGGTCGCACAGACGAGCGCGCAGCTGGTCGTGACGACGTACGAAAACGTGCGTGGGCGCGGATGGATCTACACGCCGGCGGCCGACGGAGGCTGGTCGAAGCAGCGTCTCAATCTGCCCGACAACTCGACGGTTGCGATCGACGACACCGACCAGCAGGGCAGCACCGCCTACATCACCACGACGAGCTTCCTCACGCCGCCGTCGCTTTGGCAGCTCGACACCGCCACCGGCAAGCTGCAGGTCGTCAAAACGTCGCCCGCGCGATTCGACGCGTCGAACGACGTGGTCGACCAGCGCGAGGCGACGTCGAAGGACGGAACGCAGATCCCGTACTTTATCGTGCATCCGAAGAACATGCGGCTCGACGGAGAGAATCCGACGCTGCTCTACGCCTACGGCGGCTTCGAAGTGTCGATGACGCCGAACTACAGCGGAATCATCGGCAAGCTTTGGCTCGAGCGCGGCGGTGTCTACGTGCTGGCGAACATCCGCGGCGGCGGCGAGTTCGGTCCGGCCTGGCACCAGGCCGGCTTAACGACGCACCGTCAGCGCATCTACGACGACTTCGCCGCGGTCGCCAAAAGCCTGATCGCAACGAAGGTCACGAGCCCGCCCCGGCTCGGCATCCAGGGCGGCTCGAACGGAGGCCTGCTCATGGGCGTCGAGTTCACGCAGCATCCGGAGCTCTGGCACGCCGTCGACATCCAAGTCCCGCTGCTCGACATGCTCCGCTACGAGCAGATCGAAGCCGGCGAGTCGTGGACCGGCGAGTACGGCAGCGTCTCGAATCCTACGCAGCGAGCCTTTCTCGCGAAGATCTCGCCGTACAACAATCTGAAGGCAGGCGTGCATTATCCCGAACCGCTCATCTGGACCACGACGAAGGACGATCGCGTCGGGCCGCAGCACGCGCGCAAATTCGCCGCGAAGCTGGAGGCGATGCACGACCCGTATCTCTTTTACGAGGTTATCGAAGGCGGCCACGCCTCCGGTGCAAACCTCAAAGAGCGCGCCTTTACGAGCGCCCTCGAGATGACCTACTTCATCCGCAAGCTGATGAACTAAAGCTTCAGCACGCGCTCCGCGTTGAGATGGCAGATCTTCTCGTGTTGGTCGGCCGGGATCGGCGCACGGTCGATCCAATCGGCGGCCTCTTTCGCGTTCTCGTACGGATAGTCGACCGAGAAGAGCACGCGATCGTCGCCCAGCTCGGCGATTGCGCAGAGCAGCGCGGAGTCCTGACAGCAGCCCGCCGTGGTGACGAGGAGATTCGAGCGTAAGTACTCCGACGGCTTTCGCGCGATTTTCTTAGCGGTCGCCGTGTCGTGAATGCGCTTGTCGATCCGCCACGCGAAGTACGGCAGCGTCTCGCCCATATGGCCGAGGATGAACGTCAGCGCAGGATAACGATCGAAGAGGCCGCTGAGCACCAAACGAAGGAAGTGCGTCGAGTTGTCGACGCTCCATCCCCAGACTGCGCCCTGCATGTCGCTGTAGCCCTCGATGACGTACGGCTGCACGTACGGGTCTGCGGGATGGATGTAGACGGGAACGCCGAGTTCGAGCACGGTCTCCCAGAACGGGTAGTAACGCGAATCGTCGAGATAGACGCCGTTGGTGTTGCCGTTGATGAGCGCGCCAACGAAGCCGAGCTCCTTCACGCAGCGCTCGAGCTCTTTACGGGCCTCCGCAACGTCTTGCAGCGCGAGATGAGCGAAGGCACGGTACCGGTCGGGATGAAGCTGCACCTGCGCGTGCAGGTAGTCGTTCGCACTGCGCGCCAGCGCGACGGCGGTCGCCGCATCGTTCTCCGCCTGAACGCCGGGGCTCGTATGCGAGAGCACGAAGATGTCGACGCCGGCGTCGTCCATCGATGCGATCCGGGAGTTCGCGTTGTCTTCCAGCAGATCCGTGAGCGCGACTTTCGCCTCGGCGCTGGGAACGAGCGCAAGCGTCTTTTCGAGATACCGCTCGAGGCCAGGGGCGGTAAGCGCCTCTTCGAGCGCGATTTTCTTCACGTCGCTTCTGCCTTTCTTGATTGCAGCGATTGCTAGTAGTTGTCGGGAGGGACGAAGGACGGCCGTTCGCGCAGGAACGACGACTCGGAATAGGGCGCGGGAATCGGGGAGAAGGCACGCGGCGCTTGGGTGAAATCGAACGCGTCGAACATGTCGCTCGCGCGCGTGTCGGTGAATCCGGCGGACGCCGGCCCAATCGGCGGCAGACCGAAGAGCTCTTCGACGGTCTTTAGGATGCTGCCATATTCGTACTGCGTGTGCGCCACGTATCCGCGCTTCGCGTACGGCGATATGACGATGCAGGGAACGCGGATGCCGAGCCCGCGGAAGTCGAGCTGCGGCGGAGGCACGTCGTCGTACCAGCCGCCCCAATCGTCCCAGAGCACGAAAATCGCCGTCGAATCCCAATACGAGCTTTCGCCGATCGCGTTCACCACCGAGGCAACCCAGGAGGGTCCCCGGTTGTAGCCGCTGCCGGTGTGATCGGAGTCGACCCAATCCGGAGTGACCCACGAGACGCCGGCGAGTGCGCCGCCGGGGACGTCGGTGAGAATGCGCGTCTGCGGCGAGATGACGTTCTTCCAGTCGGGGCCGTATCGCACCGCGCGAATCGTGGAGAACTCGGACCAGACCTTACCGCCGATATGCGTCAACGGAGAGGCGTAGTATTTCCAGGTGACGGCCGCGGCGTCGAGCCGGTCGGCGAGCGTCGGAAAGTGGTCGAAGCACGGAAACGGCCCGTTGAACTGCTCGACACGCTGCGCGTTTAAGGTGAAGCTGCGCGATCCGGGCGGCGCTTCGCATCCCCATTTGAGCGTGTCGGGCGCGTCGACCTCGGCGATCGGTCCGGTCTTAATGTCGGTGTTTCCGGCGATCAAGCTCAAGTGCGCGGTGAAGCTTGGGCCGAACTCGGTGGGGAACATGCGATCGGCGAGCACGTACTGCTTCGCCATCGTCCAATATGGCGCCGATTCGCTGCGCGGTACGTAGGCGTACGCGTAGTCGAGCGGACCGCCGTAAAAATGCTCGTGCTGGAATCCGTTCATCTTTCCGTGGTTCCAGCCGCTGATCGAGTCGCGCCAGTTGTTTTCGATGTCGCCGGGGTTCTCAAGCGGCGTTGGGTGCAGGGCGATGCGTTTTTTGCCCGCGTAGCCGAAACGAGGAGCGTCGGCTCCGGGAAATCCGCTGAACATGTTGTCGAAGCTACGGTTCTCTTCGACGATGATGACGACGTGCTTGATATATTGGCTCGGCGCCGCAGCGCTCGGCATCGTTGCCGGCGACGTGCTCCCGCTGCTGCCGCAACCGGCGGTCAGCGCCGCTGAGCAGAGCAAGGCTCTTCGCGCGAGCCGATACGCTTGCACGCTCCGGTCTTCAGCGAGCCCCAACAGTCGCCCTTGCATCGCGCTTCTCTGAATGAGATAATGCGCGAAACCGTAGGCAACGCGCAGGAGAGCGAAGATGCCGGCTCGTTACGATGGATCGGTTCGATCGGTGGCTGCGATAATCGCAGGCCTCGTCTCTTTGAACGCCTGCTCTCTCGCGCCCCTCGGCCCGAACTCGGCGTTGCCGGCGAACGCGAACTCCGCGGCCGCGCCCGACGGCAGCTCCGGCAAATACATCTCGCACATCGTCATCATCATCCAAGAGAATCGAAGCTTCGACAACTTCTTCGCCGACTTTCCGGGAGCCGAGGGTGCGACCCAGGGAATGATGAAAACGCCGAGCGGCGACAAGGTCGTTCAACTCCAACCGAGCCGGCTGGAGATGGATAGCCTGGGGCACGAGCACCACTCGTTCGAGCTCGAGTACGACCACGGTAAGATGGACGGCTTCAACCTCGTAAAACGGGAGCTGGCGCACGGCCAGAAGGTCAGATCCGGCACCTATGCCTACCGCTACGTCGAACCAAAGTATATCGCACCGTATTGGACGATGGCCCAACAGTACGTACTCGCCGATCACATGTTCTCGACGCAGAGCAGCAGCAGCTTCACGGCTCATCAGGACCTGATCGCCGGCGGCACGCCCGTCGACGGAGACAACGTCATCGACTTTCCGACGCCGTCCTCGTGGGGCTGCAACGCGCCGCCGGGCACCGTCACGTCGCTGATCACCACGAGCGGAAAATACCTGCTCGACAAAGGCCCGTTTCCGTGCTTCGAGTATTCGACGCTGCGCGATCTGCTCGACGCGAAGAAACTGCCGTGGCTCTACTTCACCAATACGTCGAAGTCGTCGGTCTGGAACGCGTTCGATGCAATCGACGCGGTCCGCAACGGACCACAATGGAAGACGAACATCGTCACCCCGCAGACGAGAATCTATCAGGCGGTCGAAAGCGCGCAGCTTCCGGCGGTTTCATGGGTTCTTCCGGACGCGCTCGACTCCGACCATCCGGGCCTGCATTCCGACAGCGGCCCGTCGTGGGTCGCCTCGGTCGTCAATGCCGTCGGCGAGAGCGCCTATTGGTCGAGTACCGCGATCGTCGTCGTTTGGGATGATTGGGGCGGCTACTTCGACAACGTGACGCCGCCACAAGTAGACGGGCAGGGCTACGGATTCCGCGTTCCGATGATCGTCATCTCACCGTACGCTCGCGAGAACACGCCGAACGTTCCCGGCTATATCTCGCATACGCAGTACAACTTCGGCAGCATCATTCGCTTCGTCGAGGACAATTGGGGGCTCGGCCGCCTCGGCACCTCCGACGTCAACTCGAAAAGCATCGGCGACTGTTTTGACTTCAAGCGTGCGCCGCGCGCGTTCGTTCCAATCGCGACGAAGTACTCGAAGACGTACTTCGAGCGCCGGCCGCCCTCTGGGCTGCCCCTCGACGACTATTAGTTAGCGAGCGCTCTTCAGCGAATAGTTAGCGAGCGCTGGCCCTCGAAGCGTGGGTCCGCTTCGCTGTGGGAAACATGGTCTCATGAAGCGCGCGCAACTGCGCCGGATTTGGAGCGCTACGGCAATTGCCTTGCTCTGCATCGTCGCGGCGGCCTGGTGGCAGCGTCAAACGTTGACCCGGTTAGCCGTAATCGCCGGGGTCGAGGCGATCGCTCACGTGCGAATATCGTTCGATCGCTCGGCGTTCGGCTTGAGCGGCGCCGATATGCAGGGCGTGCGAGTGACCTCGCTTCGCGGCGAGCCGATCGCGCAGATTGCGCGGCTGCAACTCGCCTACGATTTGAACGATCTGCTGCCCGGCGGAAAGCGCCGCTTCGGATTGCAAAGGATCGACGCGAACGCGCCGGCGATCACGGTGATCCGGCACGCAGACGGCAGCTATAACGTCCCTCTTCCGAATCTGTCGCGGGGTTCCCCGAGCGGCGGACCGCCGCTGGACGTACGCGCGAGCGTACGAGACGGATCGATCGACATCGTCGACGAGAGCGCCGTCGCTCTGCCGGGTCTTCGCCGACTGTACGTGCGCGATCTCGACGTAGCGGGCACGTTTGCGACGGCAGCGCGATCGACGTACGTTGCCACGCTGCGTTATGGGGAAGGCGTCGGCCGCCTCTATCCGGTTGCGGGAAACGGTACGATCGATCCCGCGCACGACAACATCGAACATGAGTGGACCGCACCCGCACTGCCGATCGCCGGCGCGGTCGACTTCGTAACGAACACACCGGCGATGCGCCTGAGCTCAGGCATGCTGAGAGACGTCGAGGCGCGCGGATTCGGCATCGCCGATTCGAACGGCAGGATGCAAGCGCATCTCTCGGCGACGGCACGGCTTGAAGATGGCCGCATTGCGATTGCCGGTCTCTCGAAACCGATCGACGACGTCCGCGGCAGAATGGACGTATACGACGACGGGATATTGACGAACGGCCTCTCCGCGCGCATCGCATCGATACCGCTGCAAATCTCCGGCGGCCTTTACGGACTGCAGCGGCCCCGGCTTCGCTTTACCGCGCGCGGCACGGGTGAGCTCGCGCAGCTCCGCAGCGCGGTTGCCCAAGCGCAACGTCTGCCGATCCGCGGCACGCTCGGCTTTACGATGCTCGTACAGGGACCGGTGAGCGCGCCGGTCGCGTGGATCGCGCTGCGCTCTCCGCAAACGGCTTACGCGTCCACGACGCTCGATAACCTTCACGGCCTAGTCGCGTTGAGCGGTCGCGAGGCCGATATCGCCGACGTCGGCGCTGCGTACGGACGCGTCGAGCTCGCCGGCCGTGGTCGCGTTGCGTTCGACAAAGAGCCCAACGCGATCGAGATGCTCGTCGGGGCGAGGGCGCCGCCGGACGCGGCGCCATACGCGGCCGAGATGCTTCCAGGAATGACGCTGGGCGCAAACGTACTCGCGACGGCCGACGATCCGCGAGCGATCGCGGCTCGTGGCGTGCTTTGGGGAAGCGGTGCGACGCGACGGCTCGCCGCGCTCTTCGATGTAAATGCCCAAGGCATCGGGTCGGTCGGCCCATTGGAGCTGAGCGACAAGTCCGGATCGCTCTACGCGCGCGTCGCGCTCGGCGGCCCGAAGGGCGGAACGTTCGGCGTCGTCGACGCGCACGATTTTACGATCGCACCCATGCACGCACGGGTCGACGCGCAGCTCTTCGGCGAGCGAACCCGCAATGCGATCGAAACGGCGGGCGATGCGCGGCTCTTCGCACCCGCCTGGGGCGCCGGGCAGGCTCACGGTCGCGTGGCATTTGCAGACGGAGCGCTGCGCGGCGCGCTCTTCGGGAGCGTGGGAAACACGGCGAGTTTCGCTGCCACCGTGGCCGGCACGCCGCGCACGCCGCGCGTGTCCGGAACCGTCGTCGTCGCCGGCAGACGCTATCGCAACTTCGACGTCAACGGCAGCGCCGGTGTACGTTTCGATCGCAACGCGCTCGACGTGCGCAACGCCGAGATCGCATTGGGGCCGCTCTTCGTCGGCGTCGCCGGAACGATTCGCGGTATCGTACCCGGCGCCGCTCTCGCACCGCACTACGATCTCATAGCACAGGTCCACTCGTCCGACGTCGGCACGCTCGTCGCGAGCGTACGGCCGCGCAGCGCGAGTCTCGTCGAGGGCAGTATCGATGCGAACGTTCACGTCGGCGGGTCCGGTGCGGCCCCCGATGTGAGCGGCACGATTGCCGCATCGGAGGGTTCGATCAACGGACTGAGCTTTCGCGACTTCCATGGCGCGGTCGAAGGCGGCCTAGCCGCGGTCGCGTTAAACGGCGGCAGCGTTGTCGTCGGCGATTCGGCGATCGGCCTGAGCGCGACCGCGACGCGAACCGGCGACGCGGCGTTCGCGGTAAGAGCACCGCACCTCGACCTCGCCGACCTCAACGACTTTTTCGATCAGGGCGACGTGCTCGGCGGCACCGGATCACTGGCGATGCAAGCGCACGTCGACGGGCGGCAGATTCTCGCGACTAGCGGCAACGCGCAGTTCTCCGGCGCGCGCGTGCGCCGAATTGCGCTGGGCAACGTCGCCGCGCACTGGAGCAGCTCGGGCGAAACGATTGCGACGGCGCTCCGCTTCGGCGGCCCCAACGGCAGCGTCGCGTTGAACGGCAGCGTCGCGCCGAACGCAAAACGCGTCGACCTCCACGCCGCCGTGAGTAATCTCGATCTCGGCGTATGGCTGCCGATGCTCGGCTTCAACGCCCCGGTTTCGGTCACGGGCAAGCTCGACGCGCGTACCGACGTCGTCGGAACCTATCCGGACGTTGCGATGCAGCTGCACGCCGCAGTCTTCGGCGGCACCGCCGGAAGCCTCACGATCGACCGGTTCGAGGTCGACGCGAGCGCGGCGCACGGTCGCGGCACGATCGCATCGGCGGAGCTCGACCTTCCGTACTTAACGACCCGCGGATCGGGGACGTTCGGTCTGCGTCCGAGCGATCGGCTCGCGCTCGCGCTGCACAGCACCAGCCCCGACGTTGGGGAGTTTCTCGCGCGTGCGGGCGAGAAAAGGATCGCCGTCCACGGAACGCTCGACTCGACGTTGCGGATCGAGGGTACGCCCGAGCAGCACCGTTTGGACGACGCGATCGCCATGGAGTCCGTGCGCTACGGAAGTTTCGCTCTGCCGCGCATCGCCGCCGACGTCCAGGCCGATCGTCACGCCGTCGACGTGCGCAACGGCGAGGTCGATTTCAGTCGCGGCCGGGCGCTGCTCTCCGCGCACGTTCCGATCGGCATGACGCGCTCGAAAGCCACGTTGGTGGACGCTCCCATCAGCGCGTCGTTGATCGCCGACGACGTCGAGCTGTCGAACTTCGTCGATCTATTGCCGAAAGGCACGCAACTGTCCGGACGCGTCGACGGGCGCGTCAATGCGAACGGAACGATTGCCGCGCCGCAGCTCGCCGGCTCGCTGGGGCTGCGCAACGCCACCATCAACGGGCCGATCGAGAAGTCACCAATCACCGGGATCTCCGCAGACTTGGCGTTCGGCGGCAATCGCGCGCAGATGCAGTCGCACGCGTTCGTCGGCGGCGGGACCATTACGGCGCAGGCCACCGCGGCGCTAACCGACTTGCGTCGCCCGGGCGCCGCGACGTTCATTGCCCAGGCGCAAGCATCGAACGCTCGTCTCGACCTTCCCGCATACTTTCAAGGAACACTCAACGGCAACGTCGCGCTCGTCCGAAGCGGAACGGCAGTTCCACAGGTTACCGGCGACATGACTATCACCAACGCGCGTATTCCACTCAACTCGCTGCTCAACCAGCACGGCGGACCGAATAAGGGGCCCGGACTACCGAACGTCGCATTCCACGACGTACGCGTTTCCGCCGGAGCGAACGTCCGCGTGCAAAGCGCGAACGTCGACGTCGGCACGACCGGTTCGGCACTCCTCGGCGGTACGCTCGAGGCGCCGACGCTGGCGGGCACGTTCCGATCCACCGGCGGGTCGCTAAGCTTCTACCGAAACTTTTACGTCGAGCGAGCCGCGGTTAGCTTCGATCCGTCGAGCGGCGTCATTCCCGACATTGATGCGGTCGCGACGACGTTCGTGCCCGATCCGGCAACGGCCGTCCGGCTTCACGTGACCGGGCAGGTGACGAATATGAATCTCGAGCTCGCATCGGATCCGTCGTACGACCGCGAGCAAATTCTAGGCCTGCTCGTGGGGGCGCAGCAGTTCGGCGCGGTGCGCGGCGTGCAATCCACCGGCGGCGGAACGTTCTCGGCCGGCTCGGCGGCACAGAGTCTCGCGTTCGGACAGTTGAACACCGCGTTCACTCGCACGCTGCTCGAACCGCTTTCGGCGTCGCTCGGCGGCTCGCTGGGTTTCACCGAAGTGCAGATTACCAGCGATATACAGACCGGCGTCGGCGTCAACGCGGTAAAGGCATTCGGCAAGTACGTTAACGCGATCTACGCGCAGAGCTTCGGTTATCCGCGCACGCAAAGTGTGGGGCTCGAGGCGCGTCCCAACGCGGGCACGGGATTGCGGCTCACCGCGTACACGTCCACGGGGCCGACGCTCTTCGCGCTGCAGCAGCAGCCGCAGCCGATCGCCTTCGGCGTGCTGAACCTCAACCCGCTCACCGCCTATTCGCCAATCACCGGCACCAACGGCGTGACGTTTAATTACTTAAGGAAGTTTCCATGACGAAGTTACGCGCGCTCGCGGCGCTCCTAGCAATGTTGCTCGTCGCCGCAACGCCGCGGCCGCCCGTTGGATTCGTGAACCTGTCGCAGCTCGTAGCGAGTGATCCATTGCACGGCGTGCTGCAGTCATATGACCGCGAAATCGACGCGCTGCGCAAAACACAAAGAGTATCGGGCTTGGGTGACGTCGCCTCACAGGCAAACCGAGCCGCAAACGCCGCGCGCGCCGGCGGCGCGACGGCGCAGAGCCGCGTTCGCAACGTTGCCGCGCGCAACCGGCAAACCGATCGAGCGCGCGAGCGCGCCGCGCTCGCCGGCGTGCTTGCATCGCAGCGCGCCGGAGACGCCGACATGGCACGCTTCTCCGGTGAGCTGAGGCGCGAGACCGATGCAAACGCGTCAAATTATGCGAGCTCGCTCGCAACGCGCAACGATCGCGCCTATGCCGCCCGCGAGCAGCAGCTCCGCGAGAAAGAGTTGACGCTCGCCTTCGACCTGGCGCGTCAGAACGCGGGCACGCGGTTGAGCCTGCGGCTCAAGCTCTCCGATCTTCACTTGACCAAAGCGAAGCGGGCGACGCTTCAAGCCGAGCTTGCGGCGCTGGACGCGCAGGAGCAGCGCCCGGTCGCGGCGCTGCGCGCGCGCGATGCCGGTATTCTCGCCTCCTACGGACGTCAGCTGCAGGCCGATGCCGGTAAGGAGGCCACCGCGATGGACGCGCGCCTGCGTCAAACGGCGGACGCGAACTTCGCCGTGCGCGAGCGGGTTCGCCAATCGGCGACACAAGAAAGCGCGGGACCGGCGAGCCTCGCCGGAGCGGCGTCGTCGTTCGGGGCAAGCTATCGCCTCGCAACGGACGCGGCGGACGTCGCGTCAGGATTCGGCAACGCCGGAAGCGACCTTAGCCGCCGGTTTGCGCAGCTCGGCGACTCGGCAAACACGTCGCAGCGGGAGACGACCGCGGAGCTGGGAGTACTGACGCGAACGCGCGATGCGCTCTATCGCTCGATCGTCTCGCGGATCCAGCGTCAGGGCGCGCTCGTCGCGCGCCGTAGCGGCGTAGCAAAGATCGAATACGGGAGCGCGCGACCGGGCGGGAGCATCGATTTAACGCGAGCGGTTCGATCCGCGCTCCGCTAGGGAGTTGCTCTAAGGTCCGGACGGATTGTGCAGCGCGGGCGACTCCGAGATTCCGGAGGCTTTGCGGATTGCTTCGACGTCGCTAATCAGCGCGTCGCCGAGCGAGTCCTTCGCGGGACAGGTGAGGTCGGGCGAGGTCCATCCCTGCCACGAAACGTGCATGCTGCTGCCGAACGACGCGCTCTTCATGCACGGCACCGTCGCCACGTTGCCTTTGCGCGCGGCGGCGAGATCGGCGAAGAACTTCGATGCCGTGGCCGCGGGTACGGCAAACGGTTTGGGCGTGCTCGCCGCGGTGCCGCCGTGCGACTGCAACATCACGGTCGCCTTCCCGTCGGACGCGACCGTGATCTTGTATCCGTACGCGTTGGTCGATCCCGAGTTGACGATGACCGCGTTATCGCCCGGTGCAGCCGCCACGAGGCTTGCAATCGCAAGCGCGGCCAATAGAGTTGCACGAAAGTCCATCCTAGAAACCTCTTTTCACATCGCCGACGCGGTGGGAGGCGCCGTGGCGCCACATCCATTGCGGCGCGTTGGATCGGGCCGCGGCCGGCCCCAGCGCGAAGAGCGCGGCGACGATCGACGCACTTGCGCCGGTACCGCCCATCTTCAGCCAACCTCCGCCGGCACTTTCGTAGACCGCGACGCCGGTAGCGGGATCGGCGACCGCGGCGACGTCGGGGACGGCGCGCGTCTTACAGTTGGTCCCGTGCTGCCACGACGGCTTCGCGACGACCGCGCTGCACGTACTTGCAACGGCGTGCCAAACTCGCTCGCTCCATCCGCTGCCCGTCGCCGCGAGCGACGTGCCGCCGACGCAGACGACCGAAGCGTACGCACACGGCATTTGCACGCCGCCGCCTGCGTCGCCAACGCTCGCGGTAATCGCGCGGCCGGGGTGCCGGTACGCGGAATCGGAGCCGCGCTGTTCCACGCCGCCGTAGCCGTTCGCGATCGAGCCGGCTCCCAGCGACGCCGCGGCGTTCACCGCGGCCGCAAGATCGGAGCTTTTGTCGCTATTCGCTTGAACGAGCAGCAGCTTGCAGTTCGGACAAATTGCCGAGGCCACGTCTAAATCGAGCGCTCCTTCGGGCCGCCAGTCGTCACCGGAATCGGCGTTCGGTTTGGGCAGCGCAGTCGCGCGTCCGCGCTGATTCACGATTTTAAAACATCCGCTCGACGCGTTGCATGCGGGCAATCCCATGTTCCGCCGATAGATCGCGAGATCGCCGGCCGCATCCGGGTATCCGTAGGCGACGACGACTGCTACCGTCGCGCCTCTACCCGCGCCGCGCGACGTTTGCGTGAGCCCGTATGCGGCTTGGAGATCGGACGCGCAGTATGGTGCGCTGCGACTGCACGCGGCTCCGCGCGTTGGGACGCCCGCACCCTGTACGATCGCATCGCAAGCGAGGTAACCATCGGCGGCGGGATGACGGCACGCGTAGCGCGTGCCTGCATTCTGGGCAATCGGCGCGCGTGCCGCGGCCGGATTCGACGCATGCTGCGAGGGAGCCGCACTCGGTGCGTGCGTTCCGGAAACCGGCGGCGCGCCATCGTCGGAGGATGCGTCGTCAGACGACGTATCGTTCGACGCGTCGGAGGACTCCGGCGACGTTTGGGGCGCCTCGCCGCGCGAAGTCTGCGATGCCGGCGCGGCCGTTTGCGGTATGACCGAGTCCGGAGTTTGAGCGAGCGAGCCGCCCATGCAGCCTGCCAGACCGAAGATTGCTAGGAGTGCGGCTAGCTTTAGAATGCGGTAACTCCTTTGGGCGTTCCCAACCCCGTCGGACCGTCATAACCGGCGCGCGCGTAACAGATGTAGTGTACCGAGGAAGCGCACGTCGAGCCGATCCCCGGGTCGATGTTGTTTCCGGTCAACACATCATACAGGTGATCCTTGTGGTGCTTCCACAAGTATGTGCCGCCTTGCTGGCTTGCCGCGTTGCCGGCAAGCGCGTAGACGGCGATGATGATCTGCGTCGACGCGCTGGTTCCTCCGAAGTCGAAGAAACAGGAACGAGGCGACCCGCAGCCCTCTTCGGAGTTGTAGACGATCACCGGTGCGCGCAGCGACGCCGTCGCCGAGGTGTCGGCGGCCGAGCGGTTACGGCATCCGATATCGGTCTGCCACGGCGGCTTCGAGATCTTCGTACTGCATGCGCTGCCCGTCGCACCGCACGGACCGTAGCATTGGTCGTAGTTCAAATCGTTCCAGACCGATTCACTCCAGCCACGTTTATTGTGAGCGCGTACGAGATGCGTACCGCCGACGCAGACGACGTATTCGTACGTACAGGGCTGAATGGGGCCACCGCCGTATCGGCCGCCACCGCCCGCATCGCCGGCCGCCGCCGTGATGACGACGCCTGCCTGATGGAAGATCGAGTTCGGCGAGCCTTCGGGACCGGATCCCCACGAGGCGCCGATGTATTTCGCGTGAAGCACGGTGCCGGCAGTCTTGACGCCGTCGTAGAGGTTACTCGTCAAGTTATTGTTCGTCTGTACGAGGATGATCTTACAGTTCGGACAGATCCCCGAAACCATGTCGAGGTCGAGCGACTCTTCGCCCTTCCAATCGTCGCTCGGCGGTGGTTCACCGGGCAACG
>DATASC010000065.1:0-5988 GCA_036269355.1 Candidatus Cybelea sp.
AGTCGTCCCGTAGAGCCCCGTACCGACGACGATCACATTTGCCACCGGGCCCATTCCATCGGTGCCGCCTTTGAAGCGGTAGACAACGTGCTCTTTACCGCCCGTCGTCACGGAAAAGACCGTGCCGCAGCCCTGCGTGCAGTTCTTGCCGCCGCCGCCGACGTAGGTCGTGCCGTAGAGAACGCCGCCCTCGCTAATAAACGCCGCGTACGGCTGAGCGCCGTCGTTGCCGCCGGCGAAGCTGTAGAGAAGATGCTCTTTTCCGGATTTGTCGATGCTGAATACGGTCCCGGAGCCGTGCGTTCCGCCGGCGGTCGTCGTGCCGTAGAGCGTGCCCGATACCTCGACGAGTCCGGCCGCCGGCAAGACGCCGTCGACGCCGCCGCTTCCGAAGCTATAGAGAACGCGCTCTTTGCCCGCGGTGCTCGTCGCGAAAACGGCGCCGGCGCCGCCTTGTCCGCCGGCTTCTCCGGTGCCGTAGAGCGTCCCGTTCAGCGCGACCATGCCGGCCGCCGGGGCAGACGCGTCGGGAAGACTCTTGAAGCTGTAGAGCGATTTAAACGAGGCCGCGTTCGGAATGGTGGTAAGCGGCGACGCGAAGTCGGCGGGCAGCGGGGCCGATCCGCCCATCCGGCCGCAAGCGGATAGAAGGGCAGCCGACAAAATCGCCGGGAAAGTTTTCATAATTTTGAATGGTACGCCTCAATCGTCAAGACAGCGTCAAGATTTGCGCCGCCGCGCTAGCGCGCGTCCCAGTTTTCCGCGCCGACCGGAAGCCACAACATGTTGAGCCGGTATCCGGTGACGCGATTGCTGACCGCGATCAGGCGGTCTTCGTAGTAGAGCGGAATGACGGGAACGTCGTCGTGGACGAGCACCTGCATCGCATCGAAGTCGCGATCGCGCCGCGCACGGCTCGGGGTGCGGGCTTGATCGTCGAAAAGCGCCTCAAAGCGGCGCGAGCAGTAGAACGAATGATTGTCGCTGCCGTTTACTGCCTCGACGCACCGAAGATTTAAAGACTGTTCCGGGTCGCTGCCTCCGACCCAGGTCTCGCCGGAAATGCTCGCTTTGCCGTTACGTAGCAATCCGTCGGGACTAAACCAAATGCGAACCGGATTCGCCTTGATCGAAAATATCATGCCGGACGCTGCGAGCTGCGCTTGCACCAGCGTCGCGATCCGAACGTTGATGGGATCCTCGGAGTTTGCGCCGATGATGCCGTCCAGCGGTACCCCGTTCTTGAATCGAACGCCGTTGCGCAACCGCCATCCAGCGGCGTCGAGCTCTCGCGCGGCGGCCGCCGGATCGTGCGGATACGCCGGGATCGAGACGCTCTTCCAGTGCACGATCGGCGGGGCGAGAAACGAGGTCGCGGGGCTAAACTCGTTTCGCCACGCGGCAGAAAGCGCAGAATAGTCGAGCGCCTCCGCAATCGCCCGCCGGACGCGAACGTCGTTCGTCGGGGTGCGTTGCGTTTGCAGATAAAGCAGCCGGGTCGCGTTCTCCGCAAACCGCAAGACGCGTAAGCCGGAGACGCGTCCCGCCTCGGCGACGTTCTCCGGCGTGAGCGTGCCGACGTCGACGCCTCCCGAGCGCAGCACTACGAAGTTCGAGTTGAGGTTCGGCACGATTCTCAGGACGATGCGATCGAGTTTCGCTCTCGGCTGATAGTATGGATTCGGTTCTAGAACGATCTGGTCGCCGCGAAGCCACGTCTTCACGCGGAAGGGGCCGCTGCCGAACGGTGCGCTCTCCCACGCGGAGCCAACCACCTTCGTGCCGGTGAAGGCGTGCTTAGGGAGGATGCAATAGACGTAATCGGCCTGCGCGAAGAGGACGCGGACCGCGGCGTTCCACGGCTCGCGCAGTCGGACCAGGACGGTGTGGGCGTCGGGGGTACTTAGCGAGACGATGCGCTGGTACGGCACGACCGACGTCGCCCGGTTACGCGGGTCGAAGATCGCGCGGTAGGTGAACGCGACGTCAGCCGACGTGAGCAAAACGCCGTCCGCGAAGCGCACGTCTTTGCGAAGGTGATAGGTAATCTGCCTGCCGTCGGGAGACACGTCCCCGTTTTCGCGCGACGGAATGCGGGTGACGAGGATCGGAATGTCGCGATTATCTGCTGAGAGGCCTACCAGGGTCTGGCAGAATAGCGTGTCGATCGCGAGAACCTCTTGATCGATTGCGATAAACGGCACGAGCGAGGCGGGGTCGCCGGCGTAGGCGATGCGCAATACGTGCGGCGGCCCAGCGCGTACGGTGCCGCTGCGCGCGCATCCGACGAGAGCCGCCATCACAAACAGAGCGGCGCAGGCGCGGCGCGCGCGATCGTTCATTTCGATTTCGGCGTTCTGGAAGCCAGCGGACGCCCCCTCGCGAATACTGCGCGCATGAAGCGCAAATCGTTTGTCGGTTTGGCCGCGCTGGCGGCCGCTATGCCTGCGGTCCGACTCCCAGCATCGGCCGATACCCCGGCGCGAACCGCGCGTAAGGCGCTGGTCCTGGTCGGGGGAGCGAATCGCGGCGCTTACCAGGCCGGCGCCATTCAAGCGCTGGTCGAAATTCGGGGCCTCTCAGACGGTCAGCCGCTCGACTTCGATATGGTATGCGGCACGTCGATCGGCGCGCTAAACGGCTTCATGGTCGCGACTGCACAGTATCGAACGCTGATGACGATTTGGCGCAGCGTCATCGCGTCGCGCAACGTCTTTCGTCTCAAGCCGCAGTTCGACGCCGTCGACGATCCGGCGTCCGGCCTCATCGATCGCGCCGTTGCGGCATTCCGCCTCTCGTCGGGGTTGGTAAAGAACGTCAGGGGTGTTCTCGATCCGAAGCCGGTTTGGGATTTGCTTGAAGAGTACGCGAGCCCAGCTGCGCCGGCGTACATCCCTCTTTACGTTTCGACTACGAACATAACTCGGCAATCGAATCAACTGTTCGTTCGGCGAGCGACGGCGGGAGCGGGTCCTGCGAAGCAGGCGGCCAACGACGCGCTACTCGCGTCGCACGCGGAGAGCGTCCGGAACGTAGATGACGCCCTGCTGGATCGCGTGCTTTTTGCGTCGGCGGCAATCCCGTTACTCTTCGATCCCATTCGCATCCCGCGCGACGGCAATCCGGAGATTTCAGACGACTACGTCGACGGCGGGGTGACTCAGAACGTTCCCATCGATATCGCGATTCTGTGCGCGCGAACGTTAAACGTCATGCTCGTAGAGCCGCAGCAAACCGAAGTCGACGAGGAGTACGACAGCGCCCTCGACGTCGGACTCGGGATGTTCGCAACGATGCAATCGCGAATTCTTGCTTACCAGGTGCGCCTCGCCTACGCGCTTTCGAGAAACTATCTTCCGTTCGAGCCTTACGTCATTCGTCCGGCGAGTGAGTTGCCGGGTCGCGGTTCCGACTTCAGCAACCAGGCCGATCTGGAGAAGATGTGGCAGCTCGGTTACGCAGACATGGCCCGCGGCTGGGTCTCATTCGTTCCGCCCGCGAGTCTGCCGTACGGGGCGGTCTTCTAGACCAGCACCTTTCCTTTAGTTTCGGGCGCCCACGGCAACGATATCGCGAGCCCCGCGAGTGAGAGCGCGCAGGCTCCCAAGATGATGGTCGTAGCGCCGAAACGCGCCAGCGCGATCGGAAGCAGGAACGTGCCGGCAAATGCACCCACGCGGCTAACGGCCGCCGCGAAACCGGTTGCCGATGCGCGGATCGACGTTGGAAACAACTCCGCCGGATAGACAAGCTCGAGAACGGTTGCGGCCCCCATCGCAATTGCATAGGCGAGAAACGCCGCTACGACAACGAAACTGCCCGCTAACGGGAGCACGCCGAACGCGAGCGCGGCGACCGCAAATCCCACGATGCAGATCGGACGGCGACCCAGTCGTTCGATGAGCGGCATCGCGACGAAGGCTCCGAGCGCGAACGCAGCGGTGATCGCAACGCTTCCCGCCGGCGTGTTTTCGCCGCCGAGCTTTAAGAGCGCGAGCACCGTCGGCGCGTAAGTGTAGATTGCAAAGAGCGGAACGACTTGCAAGAGCCACATCGCGGAGATGAAGAAGAGCGGTCCGCGAAACGACGAGTGAAAGAGCGTCGCGAACGAAACGTGTTGAAGCTCGCCGGAGTCGCGCGCGGCGAGCCACATCGGCGATTCCGGAGCCGTCGCGCGCAGCAGTAATCCGACGGCGGCAAAAATGGCGGGGCTGGCGAGAATCCACTTCCAGCTTTCGGGCCCAGTCTTCAGCAGCGCGTAGCCGGCGACGTAAGCGACCGCTGCGCCGAGAAACCACACCGCCTCCATCGCGCTGAGCGCCGCGCCGCGTCGCTTTGCCGGCATGAACTCGGCGACGATTGCGGTAGCGATGGGATAGTCTGCGCCGATCGCGAGTCCGAGCACGAAACGGAGCGCGATCAACTCCGCTGGGTTGGTGGCGAAACCTTGTGCGACGGCGACGACCACGAAGATGCAGAGATCGGCGATCATGAGTATGCGCCGGCCGTGGCGATCGGTGAGATGGCCGAAGAGCGGCGCGCCGACCAGAATGCCGAAGAGTGTTGCCGCACCGATGAGACCCGTGGTCAGTGCGTCGAGATGAAACGCGGGCGTGAGCGTGATCAACGCCAGGCCGATGCTGCTTAAGATGTATCCGTCGCAGAATACTCCGGCGTTGGCGTAGACGAAAATCCCGAATAGATTCGGGCGAGACTCCGTCTTCGCTCTTATCACGAAACGCTAACGGCCCGGCGCTAGACTTACTGCGGCGTCATCGGCGGCGGCCGGCGAGCTTCCGCCACAGCCCGAGATAACGGCGAGCGCGGCGAGCGCGAGCGCGAGCGCATTGAGACCGGTCGCCGAACTGCTCATTTATTGCCGCCTTGTGGAGGAGAAGCCGCCGGCGCGAACCAACGACCAAGCGTGCTACGCTGTTTATATCCCGCCGCCGTCGCGCTCCTCTTGGCCGCGTGCACGCACAACGACTACACCCCCAACGTCATCCAGCTTACGCCGAACGGAACGAAAGGAAGTCCCGCGAAGGAGCCGATCACATCGTCGTTCACGCTGTTCGCGGTTGAGGATGGATATTCGTCGGATTTCACAGCCGACACCACTGTCGGAAAGTGCTGGGTAGTGCGGGCACCGCTGACGACCGGCGGCGCGTGGACCGTCATTCCGCAGGGCTCGACCTGCGATCAACACGACGTCGAGCAAATTCAGGTGAAAGATCAAAAAGGAAACTCGGCGGTTACATACATTCTCGGCGTCGGCAAAGCCGGTAGATAGCCGCGCGAGCGAGCGGTCGCCATTGCGGCGCTGCGAACGTCGTCCCCAAAGGTTTAATTCCACGGTCCGCGGGTAAGCGACGGCGGGGGGACACCTTGCTATTGATACCATTAGCCCCGTAAAGTGAAACCTTACGTTTTCGGAAACAACGCCTACGCGGTGCTTGATGGCGAGCTTGACGTTGGGCGAAAGGCAGAGATTTGCGCGGCAATGCCCGATCCGGCAGCGGTGAAGAGCGCGGTGATTAGTTTAGCTCGAGCGACCTACATCGACTCGTTCGCGATGGGTATCCTCGTCGGGTTCCGTCGCGAGTTCATGAAGCACGGTGGCGATCCGCAAAACGTCTTTCTGATCCTGCCGAAGGACGGTCCGATTCGACGGGCCTTCGATAGCGTCGGCCTGAACCGCCTGTTCTCGGTTGCCTATGCCGAGCCAACACTGCTCGTGCACGAACACATCGCGTCCTCACCATCGAAGCACGAACTCTAACCGTACCGACGGTCGATGAAGAAAGTATGAAGGGGCAGCCTTCAGAATTTCTTCACGTCCGCGTCATACCGTAGCCGAAATCATTTCCCAACTTTTCGGCGAGGTGTTTCCATGTTCACGGATCGATCCAACGAAGCGCGCAAAGCCACGCTTGTCTTTACAGCAGTCGTTTTCCTCAGCGGATGCCGCGGAACCGGCTACACGCCGGC
>DATASC010000066.1:0-5633 GCA_036269355.1 Candidatus Cybelea sp.
CGGAAAGGTCGTAAACTGGGAGTTTCACATGGCACGGCAGCCGTAACGCCTGCCGACATCCAGGAGGCGGCGCGCCGCCTCGCCGGCGTCGCACATCGCACGCCGGTCGTTACCTCGCGCGCGTTCGATGCACGTTGCAACGCGCAGGTCTTCGTCAAGTGCGAGAACCTGCAGCGGATGGGCGCATTCAAGTTTCGTGGCGCGTACAACTTCTTGTCGTCACTCGACCCCGCGCAGCGGCAGCGGGGCGTCGTCGCCTTTTCCAGCGGAAACCACGCACAGGGAGTGGCGCTCGCAGCGAAACTGCTCGGAATTCCGGCGACGATCGTCATGCCGTACGACGCTCCCTCCGTGAAGCTCGAGGCGACGCGCGAGTACGGCGCGCAGATCGTCTTTTACGAGCGCGCGCAGGCTAATCGCGAGGAGATCGCACGAAGCCTGGCCGCGGAGCGCGGCGCGGCCCTCGTTCCCCCGTTCGACGACGCGCGTATCGTCGCGGGCGCGGCCACCGCGGGCTTGGAGCTCATCGAGGACGCGAGTCCGCTCGACGTTATCGTCGTGCCGCTCGGAGGCGGCGGACTAATGGCCGGAACGGCGATCGCCGCGCACGCCGTCGATCCGGCGATTCGTATCTACGGCGTCGAGCCGCAGGCGGGCGACGACTTCGCACAGTCGCTCGCGCGCGGCGAGCGCGTGAGGATCGCCGTTCCAACGACGATCGCCGACGGCCTGCAGACCACGTCGCCGGGCGAAGTAACCTTTGCGATCGCGCGCGAGCACGCATGCGGCGTCGTGACCGTGACGGACGACGAGCTGCGCGACACGATGCGCTTTGCGTTCGAACGCATGAAACTCGTCGTCGAGCCGAGCGGAGCCGCGGCGCTGGCAGCGCTCGTACACCGGCGCATCCCGGAGGCAGAGGAGAAGCGCGTTGGCGTCGTGATTAGTGGAGGGAACGTCGACGCCGAGCGCTACGCGAGCCTTCTCGAGGCTACATCGAGGATG
This sequence comes from Candidatus Cybelea sp., assembly GCA_036269355.1. Lineage (GTDB taxonomy): Bacteria > Vulcanimicrobiota > Vulcanimicrobiia > Vulcanimicrobiales > Vulcanimicrobiaceae > Cybelea. Next base: position 1,006 of record DATASC010000066.1, read on the forward strand.
GTTTGACGATATTTCCGCAGGAAACGTACTTGCCGAGGTTCGCCGCGCTTTCATGCACGTTGATCGCATACGGACCGCCGAGCAGCTTGTCGATGGTGACGCCGGGGACGGTCGTGGTCGACTTGCCGCCGACGACATTGGCTAGCGCGTAGGCTACACCCTTGAGGTCGGCGCACGTTCCGTCGTGAATGTGCGCGGGCTGCGGCGTCGTCGCGGGCGACCCGGTCAGCGAAATAACTACCTCGACATCGCTTCCCTTTTGGGTGAGCGTCGCGGTGCCGCTCTCGCCCGAACCGTTCTGCGCCGACATCGTGACGGTCGCGGTCGATGTCGCGGCCGAGGCGGTCGAGAACGCGCACGCCAGTACGAGGGCGACGGACCCGAAGAACAACGTGAATCGCTTCATGCCAAGCTCCTTCGATCTATTGGTATGGAATTAGGGACCGGATGGTTTCGCGGCCTCGAGCGCTCGGACCGCTTCGAGGGCCTGCGCGGTCGGTGGCGCGTCGGCGCCGTCGACGATGTCGAGTAGCGCTGTCGCCTGCGCATTGATTCGTGAAGATGCCGCCACGCGTTTCTGGTCGCCGGCCGCCTTCGCCGCAGAGGCGGCCGCGTAACTGCGATCCATGAGCGACGCCAACTCGCTTGCGACGCGATACTGTTCGCGCAGCGCGGCCGCGGAGATCGTAACCCGCGGGTCCATCGCGACGCTGAACGTCTGTGCGAGCGTCTTGCCGTCGATGTCGAGGTGCACGGTATATCGGCCCGGTACGACAAGCGGCCCCTGCGGCGTGCGCGGCGTTTCGTGCGGTACCGCTGAGATCGGCAGATCCTCTTGCAGCGCGCGCGGCGGCGCCTCGCGGAGGTCCCAAACGAAGCGGTGCATCCCGGTGCTCGTCGACGGACGAACGAAGGGCCGCTCCCAGTAGGACGGTTTGTCGAGATTCGGAATCGGCGCAGGCTCGGGATCGTCGCTGGAGTACCGGCGCACCTCGCGGCCGGCGCCGTCGTAGATTGCGATGACGACGCGTTGCGCGGGCGAGGCGAGTGCGTAATCGAGGATCGCGCCGTCCGGCGGATTCTGCCCCGTCGGCTCCTCGGGCGGGAGCGGCGTGTCGCTGTTCGTGCTGCGTCGTACGCGATAGGCGAGCGCCGGCGCAAAGAGATACCCTTTGTCACCCTGAGCCTGTCGAAGGGCACCGCGGGCAATTTCGCGCAGCGGCTCGACGTCGTCGAGAATCCAGAAACCGCGCCCGTGCGTAGCGACGATCAGATCGCTTTGGTGAACGATGACGTCGCGCGCCGACGTGTGCGGAAGGTTGAGCTGAAGCGGCTGCCAGCGCGCGCCCGCATCGAACGATACCTCCACGCCGTTCTCGGTTGCCGCATAGAGCAGGCGGGGCTCGACGGGATCTTGCCGCACCGCGTTCACGGGTTGATTCGGCAGGCCGTCGACGGCGAGGCTCCAAGTCGCGCCGCCGTCGCGGGTGATGTAGACGTACGGCCGCAAATCGTTGAGCCGGAAGCGATTGACCGCGACGAAGGCGGTGTTCGGGTCGAAGTGCGACGCGTCGATCTGCGCGATCTTGCTCCACGGCGTGAGTGCGGGCGGGGTGACGTTTTTCCAATGAGCCCCGCTATCGGTAGTGATCCAAACCAGTCCATCGTCGGTTCCCGCCCAGATCGTTCCGCGTCGCACGGGCGACGGCGCGAGCGCGTAAACGACACCGCGATGCGTGCCGTGCTGCGGGTCGTCGCTCTCGAACGACCCGAGCACCGGCGGCACGCCCGGAGTTTTGCGCGTGAGGTCGGGACTGACGGCGCGCCAGCTCTCTCCCCCGTTGGTCGTCGCGTAGACGACGTTCGAGCCGAAGTAAAGACGGCGCGGGTCGAACGGGTCGAACGCGAGCGGTTCGGTGCGTACGACGCGCCGGCTGGTCGAGCGAAATACGATCGGCGATACTTCTTGTGCCTGTCCCGTGCGTTCGCTGAACTTCTCGACCTTGCCGCCGAAGAAGACGCCCGGATGCAGCGGATCGGGGACGACGTAACCGTACTCCTCAGCGCCTACAGTATGCCAATCGCGTTCGGTGGTCTGGCCCCAGTTGCCGCGGCTGAGCACGCAGGCCGATCCGCTCTCTTGCTGACCGCCGCAGACCCAATACGGAAACCGGTTGTCGGCGTTGACGTGATACATTTGCGCCGTCGGCTGGTTGTACCACGAGCTCCAGGTTGCCCCGCCGTCCACCGAGATCGTCGCGCCCTGATCGCTCGCCAACGCGACGATCTTCGGATCGCGCGGGTTGATCCAGACGGTGTGATAGTCGTCGCCGCCGGGCGCGCCTTTAATAGGAACGAGCGTCTTTCCGCCGTCGGTCGAGCGGTAGGTCGACGTATTCGTAAGATAGACCGTTTGCGGATTCGTGGGATCCACGGCGAGTGAGACTAAGTCGTCGCCGCGCTGCGCGATCTCGTCGGAATCGTTGATGCGCGTGAAGTGGGCACCTGCGTCGTCGCTGCGGTAGAGCGCGCCCGACTCGTCGCCTTTTACCTCGGCGTCGGCATAGACGTAAACGACGTCGGAGTCGCTCGGCGCAACCGCGACCTCGGTGCGCCCAACTCGCTCGGGAAGTCCGGCGGTAAGCTGCGACCACGTCGCTCCCCCGTCGCTCGATTTGAAAAGGCCGCTGCCCGCGATCTCGAACGACGCGCCGATCTCCCAGGGCGCCTGCCGCGCCGCCCAGAGCGTCGCGTAAACGGTTTTCGGATCGCGCGGATCGAGCACGACGTCGAAGCCGCCGGTGTCGTCATTCTTGTAGAGCACGCGCTGGAAAGTTGCGCCGCCGTCGAGCGAGCGATAGATTCCGCGCTCGGGGTTCGGTCCGTACGGATGACCGAGCACAGCGACGAATAACCGGTTCGCGTCGGTCGGATCGGCCGCCATCGAAGCGATCTGTTGCCCGTCACGCAGACCGAGATGCGTCCAAGTCGCTCCGCCGTCGGTCGACTTGTACACGCCGTCGCCGACCGCGAGATCGGGACGCTGCAGGCCTTCGCCGCTTCCGGCATAGACGATCTGCGGATTGCTCGGCGCCACGGCGAGCGCGCCGACCGAACCGGTCGGCTCGCGATCGAAGATCGGCACCCACGTGCGCCCGGCGTTATCGCTCTTCCATATGCCGCCGTTCACCGCTGCGATGTAAAAGAGATTCGGCTGATTCGCCACGCCGTCGATCGCGACGGTGCGTCCTCCGCGCATCGGTCCGATAAAACGCCAACGCATGCTCTGATAGAGCGACGGAGAGACCGCTTGGGCCGATGCGTTGACAGGAAGCGAAGAAAGCCCGACCGCGACGCATGCCAGAACGAACGGGATATGATAGCGCATGCCCAGCTGCTTACGACGCGATTTTAGAGAGTCCGCTTGAACCCGCGGATGCCCGGATGCTACACTGGTGGCCAGAAAATATGACTAGAAAAATAAAACCCAAGGAACATCGTTCGCCGTCGCGCGTCTCCTTGCTCATGCTTGCGCCGAAGCGGGTCGGCGCCGCGGAATTCAAAGCGCGCTGCCTCGAGCTGATGCATGAAGTCGAGCGGCTAGGCACGGAAATCGTCATTACCAAACATCGCAAGCCTGTCGCGAGACTCGTTCCCGTGCAGTCGAAGAGCACCGGCATTTTGGGTTGCCTCAAGGGCGCGATCGTCAAAGAGGTTGACATCTTGAGTCCGATCGACGTCGAGTGGACGGCGGATGAAGCCAATCTTACTTGATACCCATGCCGTAATGTGGATGGCCGAGGATCGCCTAAGGCGGGAGGCGGCGCGCCAAGTTGAAGAGGCAGCGGCTCGAAACGACCTGCTGATTTCCCCGATCAGTGCCTGGGAGATCGGCATGTTGGTTTCGCGCAGGCGTCTTTTCCTTGCGATGGCCGTCGAAGAATACGTTCGAGTTCTCTTCAGTCACCCCGGCGTCGTGGTGGCCGCGTTGACGCCTTCCGTCGCACTATCCGCCGCAATGCTTCCTCGCAAGACAATTGCCGATCCGGCCGACCGCATTCTGATTGCGACGGCGGCGGCCTATGGCGCACATCTCGTCACACGCGACCGAAAGATCCACGACTACGCAAAGGTTACGGCGCAGCTCCGCTGCATCGCCTGCTGATTAACGTTTGCGTTTGCCGTTCCGCGTGTGGGCGCGGCGCTTCGGCTGGAACGGCGGACCGACTTTAAAGTTCGACTTGTGCGGCAGCGAAGCGTCGACGTCGTCGCAGCCGATCGGAGTAAACTCGCGGCAGTCGCCCGGACGCGCCGCGTAGATTCCGCAATAGTAATGCCCGCTGCGCGATCCCATGAGAAAGACGCACTGGTCCGTGATGTCGTCGCCGACTTTGCGGAGCCAGCCGACGTGATAGCCGTCGGCGGAGTGTCGCTCGACGACGTAGCGGCTCATCGCTTCCTCATAGCTCACCCCGAAATGATCGGCAATGCGCTGCACGTCGGCCTTGTTGACGAAGGGTTCGTACCCGCTGCAGCATTCGGCGCAGCCGGGAGGACAGGCGATGTTCTCGGGCATGTCCTTTAAATTCGCGCGCGCCAGATCGATGACGCGGGCGATTGCCGCTACG
>DATASC010000067.1:0-4235 GCA_036269355.1 Candidatus Cybelea sp.
CCGCCGCGTTTTAACTCCGCTTCAAAACGGTCGCCGGTGGAACGAAGATGCGCGGATTGACGTCGTCGTAGGTCACCGAATCCAAACGGCCGACGCCGACGAGGCGGTTGTCGGTGAAATCCGTCTCCCGTGTCGGAAACGCGAGTCCGCCGAAGCTGCGATACCGCTCGAAAACTTGCCGCGTTTCAGGCTTCTCCGGCGCGTCAGAGACCCATTGATGAAAACGGTAGCCGGCGAGCAGGCCGCCGGCGACATCGTAATATTGGTTGTTCTCGTTTCCCCAGAGGGTGGTACCGCGCAAATGGTAGCAGCGATGCCCGGCAAAGGACTCGACGCCCACGACCTTAATTTTCCGAAAGTACTGCGGGATGTGAGCCCAATAGTATAAGTCGGCGTCTCGCCGAAGCGATACCGCCTGAGAGCCCGCGAGAATCGTTGGTTTTTCGCCCGGGGCGATCGCCCAGCCGATCTTGCCGTCATAGCCCGAGAGATAGCGTCCCCGACCGGGCACGCTTTGGATGTCGAGTCGTTTGAAATTAGCTAAATAAAGGACGGTCGCTACTCGGACGCGTTTTCCATGCGGCCCGTAGATTTCATAGGTGCCGCGCATCGTAACCGAGTGGGGGCGCATGATCGCCGCTCGTCCGCCGAGGGCGGTGACGAAGCGTGCTTGTACTTCGCCGACGCTCGGCAGCGAAGGCGGACCGCCGGCGCAGCCGACGAGCAACGCGCAAGCGACGACAGTAACGCGGAACCCGATCGACTCATTATACGGGGTGCGGCAATGACCCATTCCAAAAAACCATCAAAGCGCGCTTAGCTACGCGCGGGGCATGCTAAGCTTACAATCGTGATGTTCGCGACGATCCTTATTGCCGCCATAGCCGCGCCGCCGAGCGCCGCGACCTCGACGACCGTGCCGTTTACGCTCTTCGACAACCGTATTGTAGTGACGGTCCGGCTCGCCGGCAAGGGACCGTTCTCGATGATCGTCGACACCGGTTCGACTTCGCTCGTGATAACGCCGTCGGTAGCACGGCAGCTCGGAATCGCATCGCGATCTGCGGGATACGCCTCGGGCGCCGGAAGCGGCGCGGCCGCGCTGTCGCGGGCGGTCGTTTCGAATCTCGAAATCGGTGCGCTGCGCTTTCGCAACGTCGCCGCCGACGTGCTGGACCTTTCGCCGATCCAGCGCGCCTTCGGCTTTCCGCACCTCGACGGCGTCATCGGCTACGACACGCTGCGCCGCTATCGCGTCGGTGTCGACGTCGACGGAATGCGCCTGACGCTCTCGTCGCCGCCGCTCTCCGTTCCGAAGGACGCCGCTGCGGAGCCGTTCACCACTGACGCGTACGGGCTGATTCACGTTTCCGCCGCGGTCGACGGCGTGCACGGCACCTTCGTAATCGACACGGGCGATCGCTCGTCGCTCACGCTCTTTCGCGGATTCGCCAACGCCAACGATTTCTATCGCGACGCGCCGATTCGCAACGTCGTGACCGGCTACGGAATCGGCGGTCCGATCTACAGCGATCTGATGCGAACGACGCTCGCTCTATTCGGGTCGACGCTGCCAAACGTCCTGACGCGGGCCTCGCGCGATAAAGGCGGAGCGTTTGCGGTAGGGCACGAGGCCGGCAGCGTCGGCATGGGCGCGCTCCAGCGCTTTAACGTGGTCTACGATTATCCTGACGCGCGAATCTACGCATGGCCTAGTCGCCGTTTCCCCGCTGGCGACGACAAGAAACCGCTCGCGTACGAAAGCGGCGCGCTTCCTCAACTCCCGCGCCACGCGCTCTTCGGCGCGGGCGTCGCGCAGGGAACCAACGGCGTTCGCGTCACGGTGGTCGTTCAAGGAAGCGCCGCGTCACAGGCCGGCGTGCGCGTAGGCGATACGATCCGCGCGATCGGCGGCACGACGACGGCGAGCGTTGCCGAGTTTCTCGCGGCGGTGCACGACTTGCACGCCGGCGAGCGCGTCGAGGTAGCGATCGTTCGCGGCGACGCACCGCTGAAGGTCGCGGCCGTGCTCGGGGCGGCGCCAAACGAAAGCGATTCCGGCGTCGTGACGCAGTACGGCGCGATCGCCGTCGACGGCTCGCTGCGGCGCACGCTGTTGACCGAGTCGCAAGGACTCGCGTCGCCGGCTCCCGCGGTGCTGCTGATCGGCGGAATCGGCTGCTACTCCGTTGACGTGGCGGCGAGCGCGCAAGATGCCTACATGCGCCTAACGCACGACCTCGCGCGCGCCGGCTGGGTAACGATGCGGGTCGAGAAGAGCGGCGTCGGCGACAGTCAGGGACCGCCGTGCTCCAGCGTCGACTTCGACGGCGAAGTGCGCGGCTATGCCTCGGCGCTTGCCGCGCTGCAGCGCAACCCTCACGTCGATCGTGCCCGCATCTATCTGCTCGGCCACAGCATCGGAACGGTCGTCGCGCCGCGCCTGGCGGCGCAGAACCGCGTAGCCGGCGTCGTCGTCGTCGCCGCGGTCGGGCGCGATTGGCCGGAGTACGAAATGCGCAACCTGCGGCGGCAGCTCGAGCTCGACGGCGAAGGGCCCGCTGCCATCGATCTGGCGCTGATCGAGAAGTCGCAGTGCATGCAGCGGCTGCTTTACGAAAACGAAGCGGAAGGAGAGATCGAACTCACGATGCCCGCTTGCAGCGTGCACGACGGCGTCTATCCGGTTGGCGCGCCGTACGTGCAGCAGGTCGCGCGGCTCAACGTCATCGAGCCCTGGACGCAGCTCGGCGTGCCGGTGCTCGCGGTTTACGGAGGGTCCGATTTCGAGACCGAGCTCGCCGACCACCAGCGGATCGTCGACGTCGTCAATGCCGCGCACCCGCACTCGGCGACGCTCGTCGTGATTCCGGCGATGAGCCACCGGCTGGGACGCGCCGCCTCTCCGCAGGCGGCGCTCGGTGACGTTAATCGAGGTATCGTGGAGCAGTACGACGCCGACCTTAGCGCGGCGATCGTTACTTGGCTGCGGAGCCAAGGCCACAGTTGAGGACGCCGATTCAGGTATGTGGCGCGTTCAGCTCTTGCCCCAAAATGCGAACATCGCAATCGCCGCTAAGCCCATTGCGGCAACCGTAGCCCAACCCCAAATCTTCGCGGCGGTGCTGCTGACCCAGCGCCCCATCAGATGCCGGTCGCTTGCCATAACGACGACTGCCGCAAGCAACGGAACGGCGACGACGCCGTTGATTACCGCCGACCAAAAAAGCGCTGCGACGGGATCGATTCGTAGGAATCCAATCGCCATCGCAACGAGCATGCCGAGAACGAGCGCTGCGTAAAACTGGGGCGCCTTTGAGGGCTTCTTGTCGAGCCCTTCGCGAAAGCCGTAGACTTCGGAGATGATGAAGGCCGAGGACGCAGTGAAGGCGGGAATCGCCAAAAGTCCCGTCCCGATCATCCCGGCCGCGAACAGCCACGCGGCGAAACGTCCGGCGAGCGGTTCGAGAGCGCGCACCGCATCGGCGGCCGTCGTAATCTGATGGAAACCGTGGGCGCCCAGCGTCGCCGCGGTGGTAACGATGATGAAGAATGCGACCGCGTTTGAAAGCAGCATTCCGGAGTTAACGTCGATGTGCATGTCGCCGATCTCCTTAGCGGTTGCGCCGCGTCGTGAAGCAACGGTCGTGCGGCCACGATCGATCTCTTCCTCAATCTCCAGCGAAGCCTGCCAAAAGAACAAGTACGGCGTAATCGTCGTGCCGAGAACTGCGACGAGCGTCGAGAGCCAGAACATATGGAAATGCAGCTCGGGCAGGAGGAGATGCCGCAGGACGAGCCCCCACGGGGGATGCACGACGAACGCCGTGACGACGTAGGCGAAAAGTGCGACCGTGAGCCACTTGATGACCGACTCGAACGCGTGATACGAAAACCAGACTTGGATCACGATCAAGACGACACCGAAAAGTGCGATCCAGGCGATGTTCGGCTGTCCAAAGAGCAGCTGGGCGGAGGCGCTCATCCCTTCCAGGTCGGCGCCGGCGTTGATCGTATTCGCGACGATTACCGTGGCACCGAGTAAAAGGACGATCCAGCGGGCCAATCGCTTTCGCATCGCCGCCGCGAGCCCGACGCCGGTGACCATGGCGATGCGAGCGCACATTCCCTGCACGACCGCCATCATCGGGGTCGTCAGAAAGACTACCCACAGCATGGAGTAACCGGTGCTCGCGCCGGCCATGCCGTAAGTCGTGATCCCGGAGGGGTCGTCG
>DATASC010000068.1:0-6878 GCA_036269355.1 Candidatus Cybelea sp.
ATGGCGAGCGCGCCGAACGTGCGAATCGCGCCGGTAAATCGCTGCGTGGTGACGACGTTTCCGTAGGCCGGCTCGACGCCCGGCGCGATCGCAAGCACATACTTGGTGCCGCGCCGCAGATCGCCCGTCGGGCGCAAGTCGTAGACCCAGGTGCTCAGCGACGGATCGAAGCGCTCCTCGGCGCCCGTGCCCGGGTACGGCGTCGGCTGGGTCTCCAGCGTCGCAGTAACGAGGACGTTATCATTTCCACCCACGAGCGAAACGTGCGACGCCAGTGAAGACTCGTCGACTGCGGCGTTCGCGGTGACTTGCAGCTTGGGACTCAAGCCGACGGGACCCGGCGTCGCTTCGTCGTCCGAGGCTTCCGTCTGCGGAAGGTTGGTAAAGCTCAGCGGCGCCGTCTCGAAGGTCCAAGAAAGATCGCGCGCAAGCGCGTCGCCGGCCAGATCGCGCAACCCCGCGCTCAGCGTCACCCGAACCCGCGTGCCGATCGGCAGCGCCTGTTCCGCGACGAAGCCGATCATACGCGGCGTCAGCACGGTGAAATGGCCGCGGAGCGCTGGCGCGATGCTCACGTGACTCAGAACCTCGGTGGGCCCGGCACCGGATAGCGCCTGGACCGCCGTGACCGGAGTGGCGAAGACGACGCGGATCTGCGCGAGATTATCGGCCGAAGCGATCGGCGAGATCGAAGCGATCCACGGCGGAAGCGACGGCTTCGGGAGCGCGGCCACCGGCGCCGGCTTTGCGCCGGGGGCGGCGGGGCTGCCGCACGAAATCAGCAGCGCCGCAGCGGCGACGCCGATGCACGGAAGTCCGAGCGAGCCCCAGGGGCGTCTTCGCGAAGCAGAAGTCACGTCTTTGCCGTCGTAGATTCCCACGAAGCAAATGAAACTCTTTGCGTGGATCGTTCCGGCTTCGCTGCTGACGGCGATGCTCGCGCTTTATCTCGGGGGCATCGACGTTGCGAAGACGCACGCGGCGGCGGGATCGGTGACGTTCACCGACCGCAACGGCGGTGTGCTCGGAACCGTTCTCGGCGCCGGCGCCGCGCACGTCGCCGGCGTGCCGCTCGCATCGGTTTCCCCGGCGTTTCTCAACGCAATCGTCGCCGCCGAGGACGCTCGATTTTGGCGCCACGGAGCTATCGACGTCCCGGCGCTGTTCCGGGCCGCTCGCGATTTCGTCGTCTACGGCGAGCCGCGCAGCGGTGGTTCGACGATCGCAATGCAGCTCGCGCGTTTGCAGCGGCCCGCGCCTTCTACGATCCGCGGCAAGCTCGAGCAGATCGCCGGCGCCGAGCGCATCGCGATGGTGTCGAGCAAAGCGGCGATCCTCCAGGATTACGTTAACCGCATCCCGATGGGCGGGAACGTTTACGGCGTCGAAGCCGCCGCGCGGAGCTATTTCGGCGAGCCGGCCGCCGATCTCGACCTCGCGCAGTCCTCGCTCTTAGCGGCGATTCCCAACGACCCGGGCGATCTCGCGCCTGGCGACGATTGGGCCGCGTTGCGCGCGCGCCAGCGTTTCATCTTGCAGCGCATGGCCTCACTGCAAGAAATCACGCCGAAGGATGCCGCGCTCGCCTTCGCCGAGAGCCTCCACGTGCGCCGGCAAGAATCGGGCATCGCCGGCGCGCCGCACGCAATATTCTTTCTCGCCCGCGATTCGGCTCGTCCCGGGGGCCGCGTGCGCACGACGATCGATGCGTCGCTGCAGCGCTTCGTTCAGGCGCAAACCGAAGACGTCGTCGGCGCGCTCGCGGAGTATCACGTCACCGACGGCGCCGCGTTGGTTGCCGACAACCGTACCGGAGAAGTTCTCGCGTACGTCGGCTCGCCCGATTACTTCTCGGGCGGGCTGCTCGGGAGCAACGACGGCGTTCAAGCGCTGCGCCAGCCCGGCTCCTCGCTCAAGCCGTTCACCTACGAACTGGCGCTCGAACGCGCAACGATTGCATCGACCTCGATCCTCTCGGACTCGCCCGCGGCGTACGCGCTCCCCGGGGGACGCCTCTATCAGCCCGTGGATTATAGCGGCCGTTTCAGTGGCGCGGTGCGTGTGCGTTACGCGTTAGCGAACTCGCTCAACGCCCCGGCCGTTCAGGTGCTCTCGTCGCTCGGCGTCGGCACGCTGCTCGACCGGCTGCGCGAGCTCGGATTCGCACATCTCAATCATCCGCCATCGTATTACGGGCTCGGACTCACGCTCGGCAGTGGCGAGGTGAGCTTGTGGGAACTCGTACAGGCCTACGCGACGATCGCGCGCGAGGGCACGTTCCTGCCGCTCACGCTCGTGGCCGATGCGCCGCGTGACCCGGTGCGTGTCGGTGACGACCGCGCTTACTGGCAACTAGTCACCGACATGCTCGCGGACCCGCACGCGCGCGCAAAGTCCTTCGGCGTCGGATCGGTACTGGAGATGCCCTTCCCCGCTGCGGTGAAGACCGGGACTTCGTCGGATTACCGCGACACCTGGACGGTCGGATTCACCCGCGATTACACGGTAGGAACGTGGGTCGGCAACTTCGACGGCAGCCCGATGCGAGGCGTCTCCGGCGTCACCGGCGCGGGGCCGCTCTGGAACCGGATCATGCTGCACTTGTACGATCGCGACGACGATCCGCCGCCGTTTCCGGCGCCGCGCGGCTTCGTCCGCGCGACGATCTGCGCGACGACCGGACGCGCGCCGTCGCCGCACGCGCGCTGCCCCGGGATCGTGACGGAATGGGTGCTGCCGCGAGAGCTCGCGGCGGTGGAGCGTCCGGCACCGAACGCCGGATTGCGCATCCTCTTTCCGCACGACGGCGACGTCTTCGTGCGCGACGCAGCCGCCGGCGAGCTCGCCCGCAGCGAAGAGCAGCTCGCGTTGCGCGCCGCCGATGCCGGTGCAGCACTGCGCTGGAGCGTAGACGGCGCTCCGCTCGCACTCGATGCGAATGGAAACGCGTATTGGCCGCTGCGGCTGGGCACCTGGCGGATCGACGCGCAAGACGGAAGGCAGAGCGCGACGGTCACCATTCGCGTCGTTCCCCCGCCGCAGCATGCGCAGCCCGGATTTACGCGTCAGTAAAAGAACTGTTGAAGCTGATTGAATCCCGGCCCGAAGACCCAGCCCATACGTTTGCTGGGATTGATCGCCGGCGCCGGCTCCGCGATCGCGAACTTGAAACCGGTAATCGTTTCGACTAGGTTCCCCGACTCGTCGTAGACCAGGATGGCGCTGCCGCTGCCGCAGCCATAGTAGGTCTCCGTCACGAGAAAGAGGCCGTTGACGGAATCGTTGGCGATGCCTGACCCGCTGTTCAGCTGCGACGTGTCGCTCGTGCACGGAAGCTGGGCGAACGTCGCCGTCTCCTTCGAGAGGTCGTAGAACTCGACTTGGGCGTTGAGTTCGGTCGCGGTTGCGGCGATGCCGGTCGTCGAGTCGACCGCGAGGCCGGTTACGTAGCCGGCGTGATAGTAGCCGTTGTTCAACCCGTTAAACTGCTTGATTTTTCCGGTCTTTAGATTGACCAGCGTATTGACCGGCGCTACGCCGCCGACGGCTCCGCCGTCGGGTGACGACGCTATGACGGCCTGGTTCGTGGCCGTGTCTTGTGCCGCTTGCGGCTCGTTGCTCAGCGAGAACTGGTTCGGGTCGAGGTGCACGACCTTGCCGAACGTGTTCTTCGCGACGTTCGATGCAAAGAGGTCGGGCACGTCCTGGTTCTGCAGCTCGATCGCGAAGATTGCCGTCGTGCCGGTCGTCTGATTCGGCCCGGCGAACTCGACCTGGATGTCTTTCACCGGCGGCGTCCACTTGCCGGCAAACTTGCCCTTGACGGGATCCATGAGATTGTAGAAGCGCTTTGCGAAGATCGAGCCTTTCGGCTCGACGTAGCGGGTGACGAGCCCGACCCCGCCGGGCACGATCGCGTTAAAGCTGTACGTCGTGCCGCTCGGCGGCGACTTCGGAAACGTCTTGAGGATCGTGCCGGAGTCCTGGTCGAACGTCTCGACGTTGGTCGAGGTGGCGAGCACGCCGCCGTTCCCGTTTTGCTCGATGTCGAAGCCGAAGATCTGTCCGCCTTTCTTGCTCGACAGCACCTTCCCGAGACCGACCGAGTGGTGTGCTAAACGGCGCGCTACCGAAATCTGTCCGTTCGGCGAAGCGAGCGGCGGCGCCGAGGCGCCGCCGCTGCAGGCTGCTAGGAGAACTGCAACTACGAAGACGTGCGCGAACTTCATCGTTCCAGCACCTGCAAATTGTTGTCGTCGGCGATGCACGTGGTCGTCTTGGAGAGGAACAAGTCGGGGACCTCCGAGTCGGGTGAGAGCCTCCTACGCTACAAGCGGCGCATGAAAAAACTCTGAAATGCCCCCGTCACGTCGCTGCAAGCTCGTTGCGCGACGATGGCGCCGATGCAGAAGGATTCAGTCGCCGCCGCGCGCCGCCTCTTCGAATGCGACCGCGGGCGCCCGGCCGAGACGGCAGTAATCGAAACGCTGCTGCGTTTCGGCAAGGGCGCGCTCGCGTATGCCGGCCGGAATAGAATTCGCGTCATGCTGCTCTATCCGGGCGAGTCGTACCGTCAGGCGTCGCAAGCGTTGGCACGCTTGGGCATCGATGTCGACGCGTGGCCCGCGCCGCCCGCAGGGCTCTTCGTCGTAGAGGAGCGGGCGCTCTATCTTCGTTCTCGCAGCCCAATGACGGTCGCGCACGAGTTCGGTCACGCGCTCGACTGCGCGCTGGGCGGCGGCGTCTACCGCAGCGGCATCGACCCGCAAGTGCGCGCACTCTTCGCGAACGCTACGACGTTCGTTACACCGTACGCCGCAACGGGCGTCGACGAATATTTTGCCGAGTCGCTGCGCGCCTACGTCGAGGCGAACGATCCCGCTTCACCATGGCCTCGTGCGACCCGGGCGCGTCTGCGCCACGGCGATCCGGGAATGCACGAGTACGTCGAGCTGATCTTCGAGCGCGAGTTCGGCGAACGCCCGCAGCCCCGCAAAGTGGTTTCCATTTAAAGCAAGATAGACGTCCTACGTGCCGCAGAGGGGCTTCCGACCCGAGCGCCATTGACACGAGGTCATAGCTTTACCGCAGCAGGTGGCGCGAGGGCGGCTGAGCAGGAGCGCGCACGACGCGCGCGACGAGCGGCCCCGATGCGGCATGTAGTACGGCTATTTTACCGCTTTCACTTCGTCGACGCTGACGCCGGACGCGTTATTCTTCCACGAGCTGCGAATGTACGAAACAACCGAAGCGATCTGCGCGTCGGATAGCACGCCCTGCCACCGCGGCATGATTCCGCTGTACGCCTGGCCGGCGACGGTGACGCGGCCCTCAAGGCCGCTTTTAACGATCGTGATAACCGCGACGGGGGTTCCGGTCACCGTCGGGTTGCCGGCGAGCGGCGGAAACGCCTCCGGAATGCCCTTGCCGTCGGCCTGATGGCAGCTCGAGCAGTTCTCGTTATAAATCGTGGCGCCGTCACTCGCCGACGCGGGATTCTCCGCCGCGGCGGAGGCCGCGGTCGCCGCGCTTTGCTGCGCTTTGGCGCAGTCGGCTAAGGCGATGACGGTCGCAAGCGCAAGAACGATTCTCATGCGGGCCTCCGAGGTCGGGCGCTCATCGCCCACACGAGCGCGACGAGCAGAAAGTTCGCGACGAGCGAGCTGCCGCCGTAGGAGACAAACGGCAGCGTAATTCCCGTTAGCGGCAAGAGACCGATGACGCCGCTCACGATGATCACCACTTGAAATCCCAGCGTCGCACCGAGTCCCGTTGCGAGCAGCTTCGTGTAAAGGTCGGGTTGCTCGAGCCCGGTCGCAAAAATTCTGCGCACGAGGTCGAGAAAGATTGCTAGGACGATCAGCGCGCCGATCAACCCGAACTCCTCGGCAAAGGCCGCATAAACGTAATCGGTCCAAACGTCCGGAATGAATTCGGGATGACCGAGCCGGTACCCGCTGCCGGTGAGGCCGCCCGCGGCGAGCGAATAAAACGCCTGCGAGGACTGATAGCCGGCATGCAGTGGATCGGAGAACGGATTGCGCCAGACGGCGATGCGCGCCTGGACGTACGGGTAGTGATGCACTGCCCAGAACGCGCCGAGCGCGAAGAGCAGCGCACCGAAGAGCACGATGTCGATGCGACGCGTCGCGACGAAGAGCAGGGCGGCGAAGGTCGCGAGCAGCAGCGTCGCCATGCCGAGATCGCGCTGCACGACGAGTATCGCCATCGAGGCACCCCACCCGACGAAGAGCGGTCCGAGATACTTTATGTTGGCGCGGAGCGACCACCAGCGGGCGTTGCCGATCACGTCGGCGGTCTCGGCGAGATACGCTGCGAGAAAGAACACGATGAAAAGCTTGATCAGCTCGATCGGCTCGTATTGGACCGGTCCGAGCCGAATCCAGAGTCTCGCGCCGTTTACTTCTTGGCCGAAGACGAGCAGGAGCGCGAAGAGTGCCAGCGACGCGACGACCCACAGATACTTGTATGCGGCGAAGCGGCGAAACTGCGTGAAGGCCGGCGCGGCAACGATCGCGAGCACGAGCGAGATCAGGATCCAGAGCTGCTGCTTTTCCGCCAGTTGCGGCGCCAGCCGCGCAACCATCACAAGGCCGAGCGCCGCGAGCACGACCGCGAGCGCCGGAAGCAGATCGTCGCGGACCATCCTCGCAGGCTGCCAGAGGACCCAGACGAGCGCGAGGGTTGCGAGGAGCGCGAGCATCCACGGCGGCCCGACCGTGTGCGGCGGCGCGAAATGCAGGATGAGGCCGGAAACGGCGAGCGCACCGAGCATCGGTGCGGCGCGGCGCACGATAGACGGTATCAGTCGGTGCGTACCGCGGTCACGACGAGCCGGGTCGTGCCGACGTCGATTT
>DATASC010000069.1:0-9427 GCA_036269355.1 Candidatus Cybelea sp.
CGCGCTGCGAAAGCGCAATGGCTGCGAGCCCGCGATCGCGTGACCGTGCGCGTGACCGTGCGCGTGGTCGTGACGGTGAGCGAACGCGTGCGCGAGTGCGCCTGAGAGAGCGCGCGCGCCGATGAACGCAATTGCCGCCCCCGATACGAGGGTGATCCACGTGAAGAGCCGTTCGGTCGCAAAGCCCGCGGCGACGCAGAGCAGCAGACCGAGCAGCACGACGGCGATCGTGTGCGCGACCGTCAGCGCCGCCGCGAGAATCACCGCTTGTTTGAACGTGGCGCGGGCGCCGACGAGCGTGAATGCGAGCAGCGCCTTACCGTGACCGGGCTCGAGGCCGTGCAGCGCTCCCAATCCGAACGCCGCGAAGATCGTCAGCAAGATCCATAACGGTGTTTGGCCGTCGCGCGCTACGAGATCGGAGAGCGCCGAGGCGCGCACGATCGAGGCCGCGCCCCAGCTGCCGCCGGCGCTGCCGCTGACGTGCGGGTTTACGATGCGGCCATCGGCGACGACGAATGTCGCGGCGTCGTTCTGTCGCGGCGAGCCGATCAAAGCATTCGGGTACGATTGCAGCGCGTTCGTCGGATCGGCCATGCCGGGGAGTACGATGTCTTTCCAGCCGATACGACGATCGCCGTAGACGGAGTCGCGCACGGAAACGGACGCGTTTGGCTGTACGGCCGCGCTGTAATCGCCCGTCCAATAAAGAATCGGCAACCCTCCGGCACCGGGCCGCGTGCGCGCCGCCGTTCGTTCGAGACGAAGCGTGAGTGCGGTCCCGTCTACGTCGATCGCTAAACCATTGGCGACGAGCGCGCTCTCGCCGTTCGCCCAATCGCGCATCCGTTGCGGGGACCAGGCTCCGGCTGCGTGCATGATTTGGAAGGTGGGAATCTCCGCGATATCGAGCACGTAATGCACGCGAAGCTGCCGTGCGTTGATGCCGATTCGCGCGAGGTGATTGATCGTGAAGTTACCCAGGGGGTGGGCGGCGGCATTGCCGGCTCCCAGTAACGACAAGCACGCCGCCCACAAGATACATGCCGACACCCTCGCCACGTACCGAAGCTCCTTTCTCCGTTTCCGTTTCTAACGGCGGAGTAAGGTTCTTGGATTGGGGTCGCGTGAAAAAGTTTTTGGGCGGTTACGGTTTCGCGGCTAGCGAGTCGCTCTCGAGCCGCAGCGTCGTCTGCGATTTGATCGTCTGGTACTGGTTCGTGCCTTCGCTGCGCTCGGTGGTATCTTCCGTAATTGAAGTCGGAAGCGTTCGGTTAAAATCGTAAGCGATCGCTTCGATCACGTCTCGCTTGAACGGACGCGAGGTCGCTCCGGTCACGGTTCTCGATTCGACAACCTTCAGGATACCGGCGGAGTTTGACTCAATCGTGAAATCCGAAACGGTGTCGTAGTCGGGGTTGTTCTGCCGGACTTGCCAGTGCTGCTTCGGATCGATCTGCGCCGGGTCGATGAACGTCGGGCCGAGGAGGCGCGCCAGCTCCACTTCCTCCGGATTTACCTTTGCGTTCGGATCGCAGATCACGTTGGTATTTCCGAAAACAACGCAGGTCGCGGGCGGCGCCGAGCGCCGGTCCTGAGCCTGCTCGCTGATGCTGATGACTAAACCACGATCGGGCTGCTCGCGAATGACGTCGACGGAGACCGTTCCTTTGTCCTGTGTCCCGCCGCCAAAGTCGCTCATTCCCGATCCCGCCGTGCCGCCGCCTTCGGTCATTCCGGAGCTCTGCATCTGCAGATCCGTCGTCGCGCCCCACGTGAACGTATAGACGAGGTGGCGCGCGGGCTTCGCCGTCTGAGCAAAGGCTTCGATCGGAGCGATGAATGCAAAGAGTAGGGCGGCCAAGCACGAGCTCAATCGCACGACGGTCACGTTAGTGGGCCGCTCGGCGATATCCTCGACCGCAGTGAAAGGCCGCGTTGCGTCGAACGGCGCCCGACATGACGCGACGACTTTGCATTCTCTCGAGCTTAGTTCTCTCCGCGGCGTTTCTACCGTCGTGCGGCGGCAGCGCGCTCGGCCCCACGACCGCGAACCTTCCGGCGTATTCAGCCGGACGCCACGCGTCGCCGGCCGGATCCAGCGGCTATAAGCAGCTCTACGTTTTCAAAGGAACGCCCGACGGCGCGAGCCCGTTCGGCGGACTCGTCGCCGAAAACGGCGTGCTTTACGGAACCACGCTGAACGGCTCGAGCAACTTTTGCTCGCAGAGTTGCTCGAACTATTGCTACCGTGGCTGCGGAACGGTATTTTCGATCAGCAAGGCCGGCAGCGAAAGCGTCGTCTACAACTTCCGCGGAAACTTCAACAACGCGCACGACGGCTCGTGGCCCTTCGCCGGCTTGACGCCGCTAAACGGTACGTTTTACGGAACGACGTCGAGCGCCGGCGCCAACGGTGCCGGGACGGTTTACACCGTAAATGCCGCCGGCCAAGAGAGCATCGTCTACAGCCTCGCCGGCGGAAGCGCCGACGGCCAGAGTCCGGAGGCGAACCTGATCGCGTACAAAGGAAAGCTGTACGGCACTACGGTTTCCGGAGGCGGGAACGGCTGCGGCGGCTCGGGATGCGGCATCGTCTATTCGGTGACCACGAGCGGAACCGAGACCATTCTCCATCGCTTCAGCGGAGGAAACGACGGAGCACATCTATACGCGCCGGTCACCCACTTCGGAAAGCGCTTCTACGGCGCGACGCTCGAGGGCGGCGGGACCGGGTGCGGCGGCAACGGCTGCGGCACGATCTTCGAGCTTACAAGCCACGGCAAAGACCGCGTGCTTTATCGCTTTACCGGTGCCGCCGACGGTGCATATCCGAACGGACTCACGGTCAACAACGGCGTGCTGTACGGAACGACCGAAGGCGGCGGAGCGCGCAACTCCGGCACCTTCTTCTCGGTCACGACGAGCGGCACGCTTACGACGCTCTACAGCTTCAAGGACATTCCCGACGGCAATCTTCCCGGGGCGAGTCTGATCTTGAAGAAGGGAACGTTCTATGGAACGACCGTCGGTGGCGGCACCGCGGGGCAAGGCACGGTTTATTCGATCACGCCGGCTGGCGGTGAAACCGTGTTGTACAGCTTCGGCGGGGGTTCCGACGGCTCCGACCCGCAAGGCCCGCTCTATCTGTTCGACAAGATGCTCTACGGAACGACGACGACCGGCGGCGGAACCGGCTGTAACGGCAGCGGCTGCGGCACCGTCTTTAAAGTAAAGCCGTAGCACCCGCGGCGTAGTGGAACCGCTCGACCTGCGAACGCGGCCGCCGCGTAGTTGTTACGCGGAGCTCGATGGCCTGATGCTCATGCCGCGCACGATCGATAAACTGCGCGCGAAGCTTCCGGGCGGCGATCCCGGCGTCTATTTCATCAACGGCCGAATCAAAGGCATCTCGGGATTTTTGCTCGATCGGTTGGGAATCAGCGAGGCGGAGCTGCGCGACGCGATTGCGCTCGCCGCAAGCGAAGGGGAGGTCGCGACCTGGGTGCGCGAGCACGCCGACGCCACGCAGTACCCGGCAA
Source organism: Candidatus Cybelea sp. (assembly GCA_036269355.1). Taxonomy (GTDB): domain Bacteria; phylum Vulcanimicrobiota; class Vulcanimicrobiia; order Vulcanimicrobiales; family Vulcanimicrobiaceae; genus Cybelea. Next base: position 3,543 of record DATASC010000069.1, read on the forward strand.
TCAATTCAACTTTGCGCCGAATCAAACCCAAGCACGCCGAAGACGAGGCCTACTTTCGTGAGGAGTATGCGGCCACGCTCGCGCAACGCCCTGATTTGCAGTTCATCGTCGAAATCGTCGACGCCGACGACGAACGGCTTTTCGCCTAGGCGTTCGGACAGCCTCGAACGCGGTGCGGGCGCACGTTTGGATCCCACAATCGCTTCGTCCAGCAATCGCCGAGCAGCGAACAGTAGCAGACCGTTAGGTCGATCCGGCGAAAATCGTCGATCACTCGGCGCGTGATAAACCTGCCGCGGACGCTCAAGAGCATGAGCTTTGCACCCGCCGGAATGACGTCGCCGGCAACGATCGTGCTCGCGCTCATCGACGATGCGCCGTGCGTATGCGAATTCAGTGCGTCGGTCCGCGCCTGGAGCATCTCGGGATCGATCGCGGCTTGAAGCGCCGGCCGGGTCCCCGGCGTAGCGGTGATCGTTACAGGCTTCCCGTCGCGGGTCACCATCGAGCTATAGATCAGCGCCGGACCGATCCCCGGGTTGCTGACGTCGAGTTCAAAACTCGCCGGTGAGGTGGTCGTGATGTAGTTCAGGTACGGCCACACCGTCGCGCTGAACTGGCTGCGAATCACGTAGGTCTGGTACGCGGACGAACCTGCGGCGATGCCGCTGATCAGCACCGCCATAACGGCGATCAGCAAATCAAACCGGAAGCGCTTTTCCTCCACGCCCAAAGGTGCTCGATCATCTTGTGGTGTCATCCTGAGCGCAGGCGCGCAGCGCCGGAGTAGTGTCATCCTGAGCGCAGGCGCGCAGCGCCGGAGTCGAAGGACAATGGGCGGCCATAAAAGTGGAAGAGGCCGCGCTGCGCGGCCCCTTCACGAAGCTACACGACTTTCGTTGGAGGCCCGTAAACGATCTCGAGCATCTTATCGTAAGGCTTGTACTGGTCGGTGATCACCTGAGGACAACGTTTGCAAATCGCCGCGCCTTCCTGTCTGAACCATCGACAATCGCGTCTTATTGGACAGGGAGGCAAGTCCTCAGTCACCGGATCGAGCAGCTTCTTACCACGCACGGCCAGTTGGCACGCCCCGCTTTCAAAGTGCACGCAGGCTTCAGAACGGCAGGGTGAAGCGAAGCGGAACACTTCCGATGGGCGAACCGGATCCGCCAATGCGAGGAGGTCCACAGTAACGGGAAGCGCCCTTTCTGTCGGTACAACTCGAGGCGCGTCGGGGCTACCCGTTATCACCCCGATCAGCACGGCCTCACCGAGGGTCGGCGGTGCGCTCGGACAGAGTATCTGATTAAGGCATCCTTCGGTCGACCCGGGCATGGCCGTTAGCCTAATGCTTGCTGTTCCGTAGCGCCGGCGCGCATGGCGCCGGTTTCGTCAGCCTCCAGCGTCACTTGGAACATGATTCCGATATCGTCGTTTGCCGGATATCCGCAAATGATATGGTACGGCCCGCGGAACTCCGCGTCGCGCGTCCGCAGCGCGATTGCCACGCCCTCGGCAGCGGCCCTGGCGACTTCTTCGGGCTTAAGTGGCCTTTTAGACATTACACACTCTCCTTGCTAGCCAAATCGGCTAGTATATAAAGACTAGCCCCGGGCTTTCACTTTGGCAAGGGCCTGTATTCCAAACTCAATAGCGGCCGAGCGCCGGCTTGTATTCAGCTGCGGCGCGCATCCACGCGAGCGTCTGTGCGATTCCCTGAGCGAAGGGCGTCTTCGCGTAGCCGCCGAGCAGCGCGAGTAGCGCGGAATCGTCGAGCACGAAGCCGCTATCGAACAGATAGTACATCTCCGCGACTTCGCGCATCAGCGGCGAGCCGATGCCGACGGCTTGCAGAACGAGCTTTGGGATCGAGCGACACTTTGCGGGCATTTCCAGCGTCGCGAAGACCGCTGCCACGAAGGCGCGCGCCTCGATGCTTTGTCCGCCGAGGTTCCAGCACCGCCCGTAGGCGCTTTCGGTCGCGACGAGCCGGAGCAGCGGGTCGGCAACATCGGAAACGTAGATGAACTCGCGCTGCGCTCGCAACGACCCGATCCACGATGCGGTCTTTCCGACGAGCGCCTCGCGCATGAACGCGTTCGCGTAGCTGAGATCGGCGTGCGGCCCGTAAAAATCCGGCAGGTGCACGACCATCGTTGCAAGACCGTCGCCGTTTTCTCCGAGCACGCTCTCCTCTTGCTCTAAACGAAATCGGCCTTTGCGGGTGTTCGGGCGATGCGGCTGGCTTTCGGGAACCGGCCGCGTCTTCGCGGGCCCGTAGCTGTAGACAGGTGCGACATGCACGAACCGCTTTGCTCCCCCTCGCCGGGCGGCGTAGAGCGCGTTGCGCACCATCACCGGATGCTTGTGAAACTCGGTGTACGGCGCGCCGGCAAGATAGAAGATGGTATCGACGCCGAGAGCCGCGCTTTCAACGCTTTCGCCGGTAAAAAAGTCGGCCTGCGCCACCTCCGAGCGGGGAAACTCGTGCCGTAGCCGCTCGGCGTCGCGCCCGACGCTGCGATATGAAACGCCGCGCTCGTCAAGCGCGGCGGCGAGCGAACGTCCTACGGCGCCCGCCGCCCCAAAAAGCGCGATCATCTTTTACTTCGCGGGCCGATCGCTACGCCGAGAACGCCGCCCATAATTCCGTCGGAGATCGTGCGCGCAGGCTGCGTCGCGCCGGGTGGAAAGACCACGACGTTGCCGTTATCGGCGTTGACGTACTCGTTCCCGACGAAGAGCGAGCCGTCGGATCCGTAGGCGAGTCCGGTCGGCGCGCTCATGCCGGCGGTCAGCACGCGTTTCTCGTGCCGATACGGCGGCGGATAGAAGCGCACCGCATTGAGGTACGCGTCGGCGACGACGATGGCGCCCTTTGAGTCGAGCTTGAGATCTTCCAGAAACGCGCCGGTGTTCAGATCGTCGAGCGGCAGCACCGTGCTTTGGGTCGAGCCGGCCGGAAACTCGACGACCGACGACTGATCGCCCCAGATCACCGCGACGAAAAGGTTTCCGCTGGGATCCTTAGCGACTCCGTGCGGAACGTAGATATTGTCGGTAAGAAAACCCGACGGCGTCGTTTTTCGCCGCGGAAAGAGCGCGATGCCGCCCTCGGTGCGCGCCTTGATGCCCGCGACCGAAACGTACATGCGGCCCATCCCATCGACCGTCCCGCCGAATGGAAGGTCGATGCCGTTCGTATAGGTACGCATCGGCTTATTCGCGCCCGGCGCGTACTCGACGACCGCGCTGGTGTAGGTCATGTCGTTCCCGACGTAGAGATTTCCCTTGGCGTCGACCCAGATCGCTCCGGGGTTCTGCAACCCGTTCGTAATCGCGCGCAGCGGCCGAGGGTGCTTCGCATAGGCGTCGTAAAGCTCGACGTAGCTATTCGAGGTGCCTTTATTGACGAGCACGTACAGGATTTGTTTCGCCCGCTCAGCGTTCGGCGCAACGAGATTCCGCCGAGACCGGAGGGTTTGCGCGGGCGTTAGCGGCGCTTGAGGCGCGACCCCGCTCGCACACCCGGCGAGTAACAGCGCTGCCAGAATTCTCCCGTTGCGCATCTCGGCCTCCTGACTGCGGCAAACGTTCTTGTTACGCTCGGATGCCGCTACGGCGTCATAAGGTTGCACCGTTTCGACGTGCGGGCGAACGGAGAACCGAGCGCTCCGCCGAACGCCGGATCTATGGACAAAAGAATCGCAGGCCGTTGGATGCGCGGCGTCGCCGTCGCGGCCGCGGCTGGGGCCCTGCTGACGCCGCACAACGCGAAGGCGGCGCCGATTGACGAACTGAACCGCTTCGCCGGCACCTGGCACAGCCAGGGTACGTTTGTCGACAGTCCGTATCAAAAAGCCGGCAGGGCGACCGCGACGACGACCTGCGCATGGTCGATCGATCACAACTTTATGATCTGCCAGCAAAGCGTGACGATGAACGGTACGCCCGATAGTGACCTCGGCATCTACTCCTACGACCCGGTCGGCAACGTCTATCACTTCTACAACGTTCACGCGAGCCGCACGACGTCGTCGACGATTCTCGTCGACGGCAAAACCATCACGTATCCGTTCTCGTTCAATGACAAAGGAACGAGCGTCACGATCCGGACGCTCAACGTGTGGCAGAGCCCCGACCTCTACACGTGGCGCACGGAGTATTCGACCGACGGCGGTACGACCTGGAAGCCTATGGCGTCGGGAAAATCCGAACGTTCGCCCTAAATTTGTCTACAGAAACCCGGTGGTGACCAACTCGACCGCGTAGAACGCCGTTCGCGTGATCCGCAACACGCGCGTGAAGATTCTGACGATATACGCGCTGCTGCTTGGTGCCAACGCAATCGGCTGGGCGTTAGCATTTTTCTTCTTTGCGCCGCCGCACGCGTTGCTGTTGGGAACCGCGCTGCTCGCGTACACGTTCGGCCTTCGCCACGCGGTCGACGCCGATCACATCTCGGCGATCGACAACGTCACGCGAAAGTTGATGCAAGAAGGCAAGCGGCCAATAGGCGTCGGTTTCTTCTTCTCGCTCGGGCATTCGACGATAGTGGTCGCGCTCACGCTTGCGATCGTTCTAGGTGCCGCGGCCGTTCGCACTCGTCTGCCGAACATCGAGGGAGTCGGCAACATCGTAGGCGCGGGCGTCTCGGCGGCCTTCCTTTTCATCATCGCCGCGATCAACGCACTCGTGTTGGTCGACATCGTGCGCGCCGTTCGCCGCGTGCGGTCCGGCGGCAGCTACGTCGACCAGACGCTAAACGATTCGCTCGAAGGGCGCGGTCTGCTCGGACGGATCTTCAGGCCGGTACTGCGGCTCGTGACGCGCAGCCGCGACATGTATTTCGTCGGCCTGCTCTTCGGTCTCGGCTTCGACACCGCGACCGAAGTCGGGCTGCTCGGAATCGCGGCGATTGAGGCTGGTAAGGGTTTGCCGGTCTGGACGATTCTGATCTTTCCTGCGCTCTTCACCGCCGGGATGTCGCTCGTCGATACGACCGACGGTATTCTGATGCTCGGCGCCTACGGCTGGGCTTTCATCAATCCTGCGCGCAAGCTCTACTACAATTTGGCGATCACCACCGCGTCGGTGCTTACCGCCGTCTTGGTCGGGGGCATCGAGCTTGCCGGGATCGCCGGCGGCGGCGTGCAGGTCGGGTGGCTCGGGTTTGCGGTCGTTACGCTGTTCGCTTTGGGGTGGCTTCTATCGATCTCGTTTCACGCCGTTCGAACGGCAGGATCCCGTCGGCGAGCAGCCAGGCTTCCAGATGTCTGACGTACGCGCTCCCAAACGAATCCGCCAATGCGCGAAGGTAGGATTCGTAGCGCGCGCGATCGTTCGCAAGCGCCAGCGCTCCTAATGCGCGATGCTGCCGGCTCATGTAACCGGCCTGTAAGCGTAGCCCGCCGTGCACGGCTTCTAACAGAATGTCACTCGCGGGGCGCGCGGCGTCGTCGCGGAGGCGCTGTTCGAACCATTCGTCGAGCTCGAGCGGAAGCCGCAGCGACCGCACCGGTCCGAAGCGCCCCGAGCCCTTAGGACGTGCCAAGGCGCCCCCCAGCGTGCTCGTGCTGGTGGTCGGGGTCAGAGCCGTCGTGGGTATGCTCGTGCTCGTGCACGGTGCCGTCGTAATGGGCGTGCGCGTGCGAATGCTCGTGCGTATGGGCGGGATCGGCATCGTCGTGCACGTGAACCGTGCCGTTCTCATGCCGGTGCGGTAGGCCCCTCTCCATGGTCCGATACCTCCGTGGTGAGGCTCCATTATACAAGGGTCCCCAAATTTTTTCGCCTGGCCCGTCGAAATTGGCGAATCTTGCTCGACGTACCGGTAGAAGTCCACACACTGAAAAGGAGAAGTTCATGAGATTCGCAGTCCT
>DATASC010000070.1:0-1553 GCA_036269355.1 Candidatus Cybelea sp.
CCACTCGCGCCGCCCCGGCGTGCAATTACTATCGCGACAGCGCGATCTTGCTGACTTGGGATGACTCTGGAGGCTGGTACGATCACGTGCCTCCGCCGCCCGGTCCCGACGGAACGACGTGGGGGTTCCGCATTCCGATCGTCGCGATTTCGGCGTGGTCGCGCTCCAACTACGATCCCACGCGGCCGCACGCGGTGCCCTACGTTTCGCACGCCGTGCGCGAATCGACCGCAATCGTAAGGTTCATCGAAAAGAACTGGGCGCTGGGGAACATGGGCCAGCGCGACGCCGGCGACGACGATCTTAGCGACATGTTCGACTACACGCGCTCCACGCCCGTGCCGCCGCTCTCCGAAGCCTCGATCGAAAAGCTGATTCGAATGACGCGCTTTCAGCTCGCCGTCGCCGAGCACGATGGGCGCGATGTAGACGAGGACCGCTAAGTGCGGTTCGAAGGATTGCGCCTCGCGGTGCTCGGCGCAATCGGTTGGCCGACACCACCACCCGGCTACGGGCCATGGGAGCAGATGGCGTTCAACGTCGCGGACGGGATGCGCCGGCGCGGACTTGACGTGACGCTCTTTGCTACCGGTGATTCGCATTTCGACGGCCGGCTCGTGTCAGTCGTGCCGGTAGGGCTCAACGAAGACCCCGCACTCGACGGCGAGGTATTCTCAGCGCTGCACATCGGCGAACTCTTTCGCCGCGCGAACGAGTTCGATCTGATCAACAATCATTTCGATTGGAAGCCGCTGACCTACGCGCTCGGCACCGAGTCACCCCCCCTCCTGACGACCGTTCACGGGTTCTCGACGCCGCAGATCCTCGCGGCCTATTACGCCGCAGCCGAACGAAGCTTCTACTGTTCCATCTCCGACGGCGATCGCGATCCCGGGCTCGATTACGTCGCGACCACGTACAACGGCATCGATCCGGCGCAGTTTCGCTTTAGCGCAACGCCGGGCGATTATCTGTGCTTTCTCGGGCGCTTCCATCCGGAGAAGGGGACGCATCTCGCCATCGAAATCGCGAAACGCGCCGGCGTGCGTTTGAAGATGGCCGCGATTCCGCAAGACGAGGTTTATTTTCGGGAATGCGTGGAGCCGCACATCGACGGCGACGCGGTGCAGTTCCTCGGCGCGGTCGAGCGCGACGCTCGTAACGAGCTGCTCGCCGGCGCGCTCGCGCTGGTGCACATGACGACGCGCCCCGAGCGTTTCGGACTGACGACGATCGAGGCTATGGCCTGCGGAACGCCGGTGCTCGGGGCGCGCATGGGCTCGATGCCGGAGATCGTCGCGGACGGAATCACGGGTTTTCTCTGCGATGGCGTAGACGACGCCGTCGCGAAGGTGCCCTTACTCGCCAAGCTCGATCGCGCGGCATGCCGGGCGCTGGTCGAACGCGAATTCAGTACCGAACGAATGATCGACCGTTATCTCGATGCCTACGCACGAGTGCTCGAACAGCGAACTCCGCCGCCACCGAGCAGCGCGCGGCTGGGTGCGCGGCGGCAGGTCGGTGAACGCCATCGGCCGGTCCCACCAGTCGTG
>DATASC010000071.1:0-14023 GCA_036269355.1 Candidatus Cybelea sp.
CCTCACCACGACGCCTTGGTCACGCCGGGAACGACGCCGGCGTGCGCGTTTTCGCGGAAGCAAATGCGGCACATCGCGAACTTCCGCAGGTATCCGCGGGGTCGCCCGCAGACGCGGCATCGGTTGTGGCGCCGCACGGAAAACTTTGGATCCCGCCGCGATTTGATGATCAAACTGGTCTTTGCCACTAGCCGCGCCCTTTCTGTAACGGAAGACCCATCGCGACGAGGAACTCCGAGGCCTCTTCGTCGGTCTTCGCCGTCGTGACGATGGTGACGTCCATTCCGCGCGCCTTGTCGACCTTGTCGAAGTTGATCTCCGGAAAGACGAGCTGTTCTTTCAGGCCCATGTTGTAGTTTCCGCGCCCGTCGAACGACTTCGCCGGCAGCCCGCGGAAGTCGCGAATGCGCGGCAGCACCACGTTGAATAGCTTGTCGACGAAAACGTACATCCGGTCGCCGCGCAGGGTCACCTTCGCGCCGATATTCGTGCCGGCGCGCAGCTTGAACGCCGCTATCGACTTCTTTGCCTTGGTCACGATCGGACGCTGTCCCGTAATCGCCGTGAGATCGTTCACCGCGGCGTCGAGCGCCTTCGGATTGACAATCGCTTCAGCGAGGCTGACGTTAACGACGACCTTCTCGAGTTTCGGAATCTGGTTGACGTTCTTATAGCCGAACCGCTCCTGCAGCTTCGGACGTACTTGTTTCTCGTACATTTCACGTAAACGCTCGGCCACGGCCTACGCTCCCTTCGCTGAGTCGCGCGCGGGCTCGCCGCAGCGCACGCAGATGCGATGCATGGTGCCGTCGGCCGTTCGCCCTCGGCGCAGCCGCGTTGGAGTCTTGCACTTTTCGCAGACGTATTGCAGCACGGAAAGCGGCAGCGCCGCCTCCTTTTCGATAATACCGCCGGTCTGGCTCGATCCGCCCATATTGCTCTGCTTCGTGCCCTGTTTCGTGTGGCGCTTCACGATGTTCACGCCCTCGACCGTTGCCGTGTGCGCGGCGCTCTGCACGGCCTTGACCGTGCCGCGCTTGCCACGCTCCTTGCCTCGACGGATCATCACCGTGTCGCCCTTGAGTATCGATGCCTTCATTGTTCCTTACAGGACCTCGGGAGCGAGCGAAGCGATCTTCAGGAAGCCCCGCTCGCGCAACTCGCGCATTACGGGGCCGAAAACGCGCGTCCCGCGCGGGTCCAGGTTGTCCTTTTCACCTTTAATGATCACGCAGGCGTTGTCGTCGCAGCGCACGACCGAACCGTCGACGCGCCGGATCGGCGAACTGGTCCGGACGACGACCGCTTTGACGACCTGTCCTTTTTTTACGGCGGCTCCGGGAATCGCGCTCTTTACCGTGCCGACGACGATGTCGCCCACGTGCGCGTAGACGTGGCGCCCGCCGCCGCTGATATGAATCACCAGAAGCTCGCGTGCGCCGCTGTTGTCGGCGACCTTGAGCCGCGTCTCTTGCTGAATCACTTCGCCCGCTCCACGATCTCGAGCAGCCGCCAGCGTTTCTCGCGCGAGAGCGGCCGGCATTCGACGATTCGCACGACGTCGCCGACGTTCGCTTCGTTGCGCTCGTCGTGTGCCTTGAACCGCGTCGACTTGCGCACGATCTTCCCGTAACCGGAGTGCGGAACGCGCGTCTCGGAGACGACGACGATCGTCTTCTCCATCTTATTCGACGCTACGCGTCCTTGCTTGACGCGCCGCGTGGCTCGCTTCGGCTGCGCGGGCGCCTGACTATGCTGCTCCATGTTCACCCTCGGCGAGGCGCTTCTCGCAGATGACGGTTTGAATCTGCGCGTAGGATCGGCGCATCGCGCGAATCTTGCTGAAGTCGGTCAAATGGCCGGTGCGCAACGCGAAGCGAAGGTTGAAGAGTTCCGCCTTGGCGTCGCGCGCCTTCTGCTGCAGCTCCTTGATCGTGAGATCGCGGAGTGATTCGAGCTCCCTCTTCACCTATATCTCCTCCCGCGCGACGATCTTCGTGCCGATCGGCAGCTTTGCTGCAGCGCGTCGCAGCGCTTCACGAGCGACCGACGGCGCGACTCCCGAGAGTTCGAAGAGCACGCGACCCGGGCGAACGACCGCGACCCACATCTCGGGATTTCCTTTGCCCGAGCCCATGCGAACCTCGGCCGGCTTCTTCGTGACCGGCTTATCGGGGAATACTTTGATCCACACCTTGCCGCCTCGCTTGATGTAGCGCGTCATGGCGATACGTGCGGCCTCGATCTGGCGATTCGACATCCAGCACGGTTCCATCGCCTGAAGGCCGTAATCGCCGAAGCTCAGTGCGTTGCCGCGCAACGCCGCGCCGCTCATCCGGCCGCGCTGGACTTTGCGCCACTTGACGCGTTTTGGCGTTAGCATCTTACTCCGACACCTCGCTTGCCGGAGGAGCTTGCTCCACGGAAGCTTGCTCCACGGAAGCTTGCTCCATGGAAACTTGTTCCACCGGTGCTTGCTCCGGCGTCGCTGCGGGCGGTTGCTCCACAACGGGCTCGGGCTGCGCGACCGGCACAGGCTCGCTAACCACCGGTTCTGCATTTGCAACCGGCGCGGCGATCGCGGGAGCTGCGGGTTCGGCAACCGGCAACGGCGCGGGTTGCGGCCGGCCATCGCGGCCGCGGCCACGGCCTCCGCGATCGCGGCGTTCGCGTCCGCGATCCGCTCGATCGCGCACCGCGCCGTCCCCGCGCGGCTGATCGGGTAGAACCTCGCCGCGATAGATCCATACTTTCACGCCGATCCGGCCAAAGGTCGTAAACGCTTCTACCTGCGCATAGTCGATGTCGGCGCGCAGCGTGTGAAGCGGAACCTTGCCGTCGGCGTTATGCTCGGTCCGCGCAATCTCGGCGCCCCCGAGCCGGCCGGAAACCTGAACCTTGATGCCGCGCGCACCGGCGCGCATCGTGCGCATGATCGCCTGCTTCATCGCGCGCCTGAACGCGATACGCTTCTCGAGCTGATCGACGATGTTCTGCGCGACCAGCCGCGCGTCGAGTTCGGGATGCGAAATTTCCATGACGTTTACGGCAACGCTCTTGCCGGTGAGCTGCTCGAGGTTCTTTCGAATGTCGTCTATCCCGACGCCGCGCTTGCCGATGATGATACCGGGCTTCGCGGTGTTGACGATGACTCGCGCCTGGTTCGCCCGGCGCTCGATCTCGATCTTGCTGATCGATGCGGAGCGCATCCAGCGAGCAAACGACTTACGAATAGCGACGTCTTCATGCAGCCAGTCGACGTAGTGCTTTTTCTCGAACCAGCGGCTATCCCACGTGCGCGTGATTCCCAGGCGCATGCCGACCGGATGAATCTTTTGCCCCATTATGCTTCCTTGGTCTGCGCGGCCGGCTCGGCCGAAACAGGCTTCTCGGCCGCGCGTTTGCGCGTGCTCGTTTTCTTACGGCGAGTCTTTGCCGTCGTCTCGCTTGGCGCCGCACGGCGCGTCGCACGGGCGGCCTGCACCGATGCCCCGGCGAGCTTTTTGCGTGGCTTCGCCGGTGCGGACTCCGTTACGACGACCGTGACGTGCGAGAGCCGCTTACGCTTGAAGGCCGCGCGGCCTTGCGCGCGCGGATCGAGGCGTTTCGTAAACCGCCCGCCGGGACCGCCGTCGACCGTGATGCGCGCGATGTATAGCTCGTCTGAGTTCATGTCGTGGTTGTTGCCCGCGTTTGCGACCGCGCTGCGAACGAGCTTCTCGATTGGCTCGGCCGCAAAGACTTCGGCAAACTTCAGGAGGGCCAGCGCTTCGCGCACGCTCTTGCCGCGAATGGCGTCGGCGACGCGGCGCAGCTTGCGCGGAGCGGTGCGGACGAAACGAAGGTGCGCGACGGCCTGCGGCGTGCCATCGGTCACGTCTTCACCGTTGCCTTCTCACCGCCGTGACCGCGGAAGTGCCGCGTCGGCGAGAACTCGCCGAGCTTATGGCCGACCATGTTCTCGGTAATATAGATCGGAATGTGCATCTTACCGTTGTGCACGCCGATGGTGTGTCCGACCATCGAGGGCAAGACGGTCGAGGCGCGGCTCCAGGTCTTGATCACACGGCGCTCGCGCGTTTCGTTGAGCTTCTCGATCTTCGCCACGAGATGGTCCGCGACGTAGGGACCCTTCTTTAAGGAACGCGACATTATTTAGAACCTCGGCGGCGGACGATCATCTTCGAAGTGCGCTTGTTGCGGCGGGTCTTTTTGCCCATCGTCATCTGGCCCCACGGCGTGGTTGGCGGACGGCCCGACGTCGAGCGCGCCTCGCCGCCGCCGTGCGGGTGATCGACCGGATTCATCGCGATCCCACGCACGCTCGGGCGCTTGCCGAGGTGGCGCATACGGCCGGCCTTGCCGATGATTTGATTTTCGTGCTCGATATTGCCGAGCTGACCGATCGTCGCGCGGCACTCGACGTGGATCCTACGAACTTCGCCTGACGGCATGCGAACTTGCGAATACTCGTCCTCCTTGGCCATCAGCTGCGCGGAAACACCGGCGGAGCGCACGAGCTTGCCACCCTGTCCCGGACGAAGCTCCACGTTGTGGATGACGGTACCGACCGGGATGTTGCGGATCGGCAGCGCGTTGCCGATCTTGATGTCGGCATTTGGACCAGATTCGACCAGCTCGCCGAGGCGCAGCCCGAGCGGCGCCAGGATATAGCGCTTCTCGCCGTCGCGGTAGTTGAGCAATGCGATGCGGCACGAACGGTTCGGATCGTACTCGATCGTGGCGACCTTCGCGGGAATGCCGTCCTTCGAGCGCTTGAAGTCGATGATGCGATAGATACGACGCGTGCCGCCGCCGCGGTGGCGTACGGTGATGTGTCCGTTGTTGTTGCGCCCCGCGTGCTTCTTACGTACCTCGACGAGCGATCGCTCCGGCGCGACCTTCGAAAGATCCGAAAAGTCGAGCGTGGTGAGAAACCGCTTACCGGGTGAGGTCGGGCGATATTTCTTTACCGGCACGCGCGCGCTCCGAAAAAGCTCTTATTGCTCAAAATAGTTGACTCCGCCAAGCTCGATCTTCTGACCCGCCTTGATCGTGACGATGGCCTTCTTGTAGTCGCTCTGCCGGCCGCTCATGCGCCGTCCGCGACGCGCGAAGGTGCGCGCCTTCCCGCGTACGTTGACGGTGTTGACCTGCAGCACGTTGACCTTGAAAATCTCTTCGATCGCGTGCCGGATCTGCGTCTTCGTCGCCTCGGGATGAACGACGAACGTGTACTGGTGCGCGAGCGCGTCGGCCATCGCTTTCTCGGTGATTCGCGGTGCGACGATTACGTCACGCGCGTCCATCGCTGTTCCTTTCCTCGGCACCTAGGGTACGCATCAACGCCTCGTATGCCGGAACGGTGAAGACGAGGCGATCGAAGCGGAGGACGTCCTTGACGTCGACCGCGCCGTCGTTGGTCACGCCCACCCGCTGCAAGTTCCGGCTGACCCGCGCGATCTCGTGCGCGTGCGGATCCTCGTGATTGCACACGATCAGGGTCGTCGGCCCAGTGCGGGCCGCCTTCGTACTGCCAAAGAGCATCTTTGCGAACGCGGCGGTCTTGGCGATCGCGAAGTTGCTCGCGTCCAACAGCGTTACGGCGTCGTTCTCGAAACGGTCGGCGAGCGCCGCGAGAAACGCAACGCGGCGTTCCTTCTTATTGAGGCTCTCCACGTAGCTTCGCGGCTGAGGGCCGAAGACGACGCCGCCGTGGCGCCACTGGGGAGAGCGGATCGAACCCTGACGGGCGCGTCCGGTTCCTTTCTGCCGCCAAGGCTTGCGACCACCGCCGGCGACCTCATCGCGCTTGCGCGTCGACGCCGTCCCCGCGCGCGGGTTCGCAAACTCGCGGTGCACGGCGCGATAGATCACGTCGCGCTTGTCGTCCGATTTCTGCGAAAAGAGCGCCGGTGTCTCCACCTGGCGCACGACGTTCCCGGTCCCATCGATAACGTTGGGCATTTACGCCTTCGCCTTTCGTGGCTTCACGCTCTCGCTGACAATCACCAGCGCGTTTTTCGCGCCGGGAACCGCTCCGCGGACCAGCAGCAAATTGCGCTCGCCATCGGCGCGCACGACTTCCAAATTTTGCAGCGTCGTCCGATCGACGCCGTAGTGTCCCGGCCGACGGCTGCCCTTAGTGGTTCGTCCGGCATTGGTGTCGCCGTTCGATGCCGGTTGGCGATGAATCATCGATCCGTGGCTCGCGCCGCCGCCCTTAAAGTTGTGGCGCTTGATGCCGCCGGAGAATCCGTGGCCCTTCGAGACGCCGACGACGTCGACTCGGTCGCCGGCCTCGAACGCGGTCACCGTAACGCTCTCACCGACCTGTTCGTCGCCGTAGCCGGTTCGGAACTCGCGCACGAAACGCGCCGGCTCGACACCGGCCTTTTTAAAGTGGCCCGCGAGCGCGCGCGTCAAGCGGTTGCGCTTCACCGATTCGAAACCCAAAGCGACGGCTTCGTAGCCGTGCTTCTCCTTCGTCCGGCGTTCCACGACCGTGCAGGGACCGGCTGCGATCACCGTAACGGGCACGGAATGCCCGTCGGCGGTGAAGACGCTGGTCATCCCGACTTTACGGCCCAGGATGTTCTTCATATCGCTTTCTCGGTGGGGTGTTATATCAACGGATCCAGGCGTATTGCTCGCATGAACCGCAACCCCGGCAGTTTACCAGGACGGGTGCGCGCGGTCAAGGCTCGCATTAGCGCGGGAACAAAAGGCCGTAACATGCGTCTCACGCGCCTCGCGCTCGGCTCTTTCGGGGCCCTCGTCGGCCTCGCCCTCTCGCTTGTCGGCGGGAGCGCCTCGCCGGCCCCGACCTCGACCAAGACGCTCCTCGATGGCTTGCGGAGGGCGATGCTGAGCGAATCGCTCGCCTCAATCGTCTCGCTCCATACGGTCGGCAGCATTGAAATCGTCGGAATTCGCGGGCGTGCCCAGGAATGGGACGATCTTCGCGGAGTGCGTTTCACCACGGCCCAGAATGCCGGCGCGCTCAGCGGCGCCTCGGGCTGGGACGGCAAGGTCGCTTGGAGTCAGGATTACGGCGGTCTCGTCACGATCGACGGTGGGACCGCCGGACAACTACAAGCGATCGACCAAGCCTACCTCGCGAATCTGCGTTATCTGCGCCCCGACGCAGGGGGCGCGACGGTCATTTATGCGGGCGCCCGCACCGCCGACGACAAGAGCTACGACGTCCTCTCCGTCACGCCGCCGCACGGCTCGGAAATCGATCTCTGGATCGATCCTCGTACCCGCTTGATCGCGCGGGAAGCGGAGACGATCGGAACCACCACCGCGACGACGACCCTTTCGAGCTATCGGCGCGTCGACGGCATACTCTATCCTTTTGAGAGCGCCACGGAGACCTCCACCGGCAACGCGTTCACGGAGCACGTGAGTTCGCTGGAGGTCAATACCGACGTTGCCGAGCGCATGCGCGTGCCGGGGCAGAACGTGCACGACGCCGCGATATCCGGTGCGACCACGACGGTCCCGCTGCAGATCGTCAACAACCACGTCTACGTCCCCGGCGTCATGCTCGACGGCCGTGGACCGTACACGTTCGTGCTCGACAGCGGCGGCGATTATATCGTCACGCCGGAGGTCGCGGCCGCACTCCACGCCGCGAGCGCGGGCGGCGTGCAGCTCGAAGGTGCCGGGAGCGAGACGGAAGGCGCGGCGTTTGCTCACCTTACGTCGATCGAGATCGGCAACGCGACGATCCGCAATCAGTACACCCTGGTGCTGCCGATCGCTACCGGCTTCGGCGTCGCGGAAGGCTTGAAGATCGACGGTATGCTCGGTTATCAGTTCCTGGCACGCTTTTTGACGACGATCGACTACGCGAACGCAAAGCTGACCCTAACGACGCCGGGTGTCGGCCCCGCAGCTATCGCCGGCGCCGCAGCCATCCCGTTTTACATCGACGGGCGTATACCGCGAATCTCCATTCAAGTCGACGGAGTCACGACTTCGGCCGAAGTGGACACCGGAAATCGGGCGGGCATCGAGTTTTCCGCGCCGTTCTTGACGGCGCATCCGCAGATCGCGGGGCTCGCGAGGACGCCGCCGGGCGTCGTCGGATTCGGCGTCGGCGGTCCGGTGCTCGCGCGTCTCGGGCGAGTTCCGTCGCTCCAGATCGGACCATACTCTGTGACCAACGCGATCGCGTCCTTCGGCGATCAAAGTTCCGGGGCTTTCGCCGATCCGTTCAACCCCGCCAACCTCGGGGGATCGATCCTGCGCCGCTTCGACGTCACCTTCGACTACGCACACCAGCAGCTTCTGCTCGCGCGCAACGCCTCGTTCGGCGACCCGTTTGCGTACGATCGCTCGGGACTCTTCCTTATCGACTCAAACGGCGCGTACACTATCCTCGGCGTTCTTTCCGGAACGGCCGCGGCCGCCGCGGGCCTCGCAAAAGGCGACGTGATTCTCACTATAAACGGAACGTCGGCCCCGAGCCAATCGCTCGCAGCGCTTCGAACGCTTTTATCCGGTCCCGCCGGCACCACCGTGCAATTGCACATTCGCGGTCCTGCTGGACGCGAACGTGACGCCACGCTGAAGCTCGCCGACTACGTTTGAAACCGGGGCTGTCCTTCGACAAGCCCAGGATGACACAACGGAGTGAGAGCTAAGCGAAGGCGGCGATCCCGGTAATCTCTTTGCCGACGATAAGCGCGTGCATTTCGCTCGTGCCCTCGTACGTCAGCACCGATTCCAGATTGTTCATGTGGCGGATGACCGGGTATTCAAGGGTGACGCCGTTTGCGCCGAGTACGGTTCGCGCCTCGCGCGCGATCGCCAGCGCTTCGCGTACGTTGTTCAGCTTCGCAAAGCTCACGACCGCGGGGTGGAGCGTTCCGGCATCTTTCGAACGCCCAACGTGAAGGGCGAGCAGCATCCCCTTGTTCAGCTCGAGCAGCATGTTCACCAGCTTCGCTTGGGTCATCTGATAGGCGCCGATCGGATTACCGAATTGCACGCGCGTCTTCGCGTACTCGAGCGCCGTCTCGTAGCAGCTGCGCGCGGCGCCCATCGCGCCCCAGACGATGCCGTAGCGCGCCTCGTTGAGACAGGCGAGCGGCGCGCCTAGGCCGTCGGCGTGCGGGAGTAGCGCGTCGCCGGGAACGCGGCAATCGGTGAAGGCAAGTTCGCTCGTCACCGAGGCGCGCAGAGAAAGTTTTCGATGGATGTTCGAGGCACGAAACCCCTTCGCGTCGCGCGGCACGATGAAGCCACGGATGCCGCTCTCCGTCCGCGCCCAGACGATCGAGAGATCGGCAATGGAACCATTGGTGATCCACATCTTCGTGCCGTCGAGCAACCAGTCCGAGCCGTCGCGTCGCGCCGAGGTACGCATTCCGGCGGGATTGCTCCCGAAGTCGGGCTCCGTTAGCCCGAAGCAGCCGATGAGCTCGCCGCGGGCCATCGCCGGAAGCCACGCGCGCTTCTGCGCCTCGTCGCCCCACCGATGAATTGCATACATCGCGAGCGAGCCTTGCACCGAGGCGAAGCTGCGCACGCCTGAATCGCCGGCCTCGAGTTCGAGGCAGGCGAGTCCGTAGGCGACGGCACTCGCGCCCGGACAGTCGTATCCTTCGAGATGCATTCCGAGCAGGCCGAGCCGGCCCAGCTCGGGACCCAGCTCGCGCGGCAATATTCCCTGCTCGAACCATTCGGCAACGTTCGGCAGCACGCGGCTGCGGACGTAGCCGCGCACCGTATCGCGAACGAGCCGCTCTTCCGATGAGAGCTGCGCGCCTACGCTTAGGAAATCGACTGCGTCGGGCGCCTGCGTCGCCGCAACGCTCAACGGCGCAGAACCCGGGCGAGTTTATCGAAGAGCGCTTCCGTCGATCGCTCAAACTGATCCTCGAAACGGCGCCAGAGAAGCCGGCCGTCTGTGTCGGAAAGAATCGCGTCGACGCGGTATTCGAGCAACGTCTCCTTGCCTTCGCTCACGAGGTGGAACCCGTGTGTTCCGTCGAGCCCTTCGTTGCGAAATCTCCAGACGATCCGTTCCTCGGACACAGTCTCTTCGAGCACCGCGTGCATCCCGAGGTGCCACTCCTCGGTGCGGCCGGGCGCGAGCGGCCCAGGAGAACGCATGAACGGCTGCGACGCGAACGGCCATATTTGGTCGCCCGACGTTCCCATCTCCTCGAGGAGATGGAAGATCCGCCGCTTGGTCCCGTGGAACGTGCGCGAACGCACTTCGTGGAGCTCGATTGGCATCCGCCGTCGTTCGCTCAGCGAAGCGCGGCGACCCCTATCCCCCCGGCGAGCACGATGAGCAACGGCGTGCCGATTTTCGTTCGGAGCATGAGGAGAAGCACGACGCCGGTCACCGCATATGCGATCGGCCCCGATGGTGCGCCGCGTCCGATGGTCACGACGCTCGACCAGACGAGCCCGACGATCGCCGGTGCTAAACCGCGCGAAATGATGGTGCGCCACGGCGATGCCTGAAAGCGGTCCCAGAGCGAGTCGAAGCTTATCATGATGAGACTCGACGGTACGAACATGCCGACCGTTGCAACGGCAGCTCCGAGCAGCGGTCGCGCCGGCGTGGCCGCATAACCGACGAGCGCCGCGAAGATCGTCGTCGGTCCGGGCACGAGCTTGCCGATCGTATAAAACTCGGTGAACTGCGCCGAAGTGATCCAGTGATAGCGATCGACGGCGTCGGCGTGCATCTGCGGAATGATTCCTTTGCCGCCGCCAAAGCCGAGCACCGAGAGCTGCGAGAACGTCCAGAGCAGGTGGAGGACGGTTTGCAGCGTGCCGTTCATGGTCCGGGCTGCGGCGTTGCCGCATTGCGCGAATGCAGGTACTCCCGAGCGATGCCGGCTCCGCCGAATATCACCAGCACGAGCAAGAGCGGCATATGCAAGAGCGAAACGGCCGCGGCGGTTACGATTACCAGGACGATCTTCAGCCAGTCCGTGCGCTCGTCCCAAGTAAGCTCGAGCGCATTGCCGACGGTGAGGGCGAGCGCGCCGGCCGCGCAGCCGCGCAGGCCGCCATGCACGAACGGGTTTGCCGAGAACTTGAAATAGAGCGCTCCCGCGATCAAGACGATCGCGAACGGCGGAAGGCTTGCGCCGAGAAATGCCGCGATCGCGCCGGGAACGCCACGCGCACGCTGGCCGCAGAAGACGGCGAGATTCAAGATGTTCGGGCCGGGAAGCACCTGAGCGATCTCGAGGCCGTCCATAAACCGCTCGTGGTCCATCCAGCCGCGATTGAGCACCTGTTGTCGAACGCTCGCCTTTTGACCGCCGCCGAACGCGGTCGACGAGATCGTCGCGAACGTTAGCGCGATGCTCGTCAGCGACGGTCGAGGCGACTGTCCCGGCTCAGCCGGCATCGGGCATGGGCCCGTCAACGACCGGCGACGTGTGCTTACCGGAAAGAATGTGAATATGGACGTGCTCGGTGTGCTGGTACGGCGGCAACACGCCCATGCGAATCATGAAGCCCTTCTCGTAAAGGCCGAGCGTAAGCGCGACCTTTTGGATTCCGGCTATTAAGCGGTGCCAAAGCCATGCGTCGCCCAGCCCGAAGTCGAGGATCGTCGGGATCCACTTCTTCGGAATAATGACGACGTGGATCTCCCACCACTCTTCTTTGCTCTCGTCCACGTTGTGACGGAACGCGAAGACGGCGTCGTCCTGATAAACGACCTCGTCGGCCTTCGCGCGCGTGCCGTCGAGCCTGCCGCGAAAGGTATGCTCTGGATCGGGCTTCTCCCAGGTCCGTTGCTCCGGGCTCGAAATCATCTCCGAAATCCATTTCGTCATGCGAAAATTTTTCCGCATGCTCGGCAGGCGTCCTCTTGCACCCGGTGAAGCGAGCGCGGGATGGGCGAGGACCGGAGAAAGAAAACGCTGACGGCGTTCGACGTGCTCGGCGCGGAGCCGGTATGGCCGAAGGAGCGGAAAGAGTGGGAGAAGCTCGTCGCCGACAACGAGGTCGTTTACGAGGACCACCACGTCGTCGTCTTTCACGATCCCGAGGACGAGGAGCACGAGTCGAAGCGCGAGCCGGGTGAGATACGCCTAACGCTCCTCTCGAAGAAGGAAGGCGTCGAAACCCTAATGGACCTCGGCGTCGCCGACGAAACGCTCAACGCCGCGCTCCTGCACGGGATTCAGCAAGCCGCGCTCGCTTTAGGCCTCGAAAAAAAAGGCTTCGAAGTGCGCGCCCACATCTACCCGCCGTTGCAGCACCGCCCGGCGGTCGCCTTCAAAATCCGCGCCGGCAAGACCCCGAAGAAAAGCGCCGCCGCGTCCTGATTTATTCCGAAGGCTTCTTTCGGAATGGCAGCTTCTCGCTGAGCGTGGCTTCCCGCTCCGCAAGCTTTGCTAGACCTTGGACGACTACAATTGCGAGAACGGTCACTAAGACGGCGTAAACCAACTCGGCGAGTACACCGCTTCCCGGCTTGAGGAAAAGCGCGATAACGTCGCTGATGAGTTTGTTCCACGCACCGGCGGCAATCAGACCGAAGGCGACGGTCGCAAGGCCGATCATCGTGCCAAGATAGGTCGTTTTGACTTCCACGGTTGCTCCCCCAATCAAAAAGCAAAGACCGGGTGCTTCTTGGCGCCCGGCCTTGCGTATCTCCTACCGCGACGCGACCGCGTCTAGGCTTTCAGCTCGATGTCCACGCCCGCGGGCAGATCGAGGTGCATGAGCGCGTCCATCGTCTTCGGCGAAGCCTGCAGAATGTCGATCAGGCGTTTGTGCGTGCGCATTTCGAAGTGCTCGCGCGACTTCTTATCGTTGTTCGTCGAACGCTGCACGCAGAACCGGTTGATCTCGGTCGGCAGGGGCACGGGCCCACTTACGAACGCGCCGGTACGTTTTGCCGTCTCGACGATGCGCTCGGCCGACTGGTCGAGGACCTTGTGATCGTACGCCTTTAGGCGTATCCGAATCATCTGCTTCGCCATGGTTTATGTTCTGTCGCTATTCCGCAACCGCGGTGACGACGCCCGCGCCGACGGTCCGGCCGCCCTCGCGAATCGCAAAACGCAGTCCTTCTTCGCAGGCGATCGGCGTGATCAGTTCGACGTCCATCTGGACGTTATCGCCCGGCATGACCATCTCGACGCCCTCCGGCAGCTTGATCGTGCCGGTAACGTCTGTGGTGCGGAAGTAAAACTGCGGACGGTAGTTGCCGAAGAACGGCGTGTGGCGTCCGCCCTCTTCCTTTGAGAGCACGTACACTTCGGCTTTGAACTTCTTGTGCGGTTTCACCGAACCGGGCTTCGCGAGCACCTGCCCGCGCTCGATCTCGTTGCGATCGATGCCGCGCAGCAGCACCCCAATGTTGTCGCCGGCGATCCCCGAGTCGAGCAACTTGCGGAACATCTCGATTCCCGTCACGACCGTCTTCTTCGTCTCCTCTTTGAGCCCGACGATCTCGACCTCTTCGCCGACTTTGACCTGACCGCGCTCCACACGACCCGTCCCGACCGTGCCGCGGCCAGTGATCGTAAAGACGTCCTCGACCGGCATCAGGAACGGCTTGTCGACCTGGCGCTCGGGCTGCGGAATATACTCGTCGACCGTCTCCATCAGCTTGAAGATGGGGTCGGCATCGGCATCGCCCTTTTTGCCGCTCGAGTTGAGTGCTTTGAGGGCGGAGCCGCGAATGATGGGCGTGTCGTCGCCTGGGAACTCGTACTGGCTGAGCAGCTCGCGGATTTCCATCTCGACCAGCTCCAGCAGTTCCGGATCGTCGACCAGGTCAACCTTGTTGAGGAAGACGACGATCTTCGGCACGCCCACCTGGCGGGCCAGCAGAATGTGCTCGCGCGTCTGGGGCATCGGGCCGTCGGCAGCCGACACCACCAGGATCGCGCCGTCCATCTGGGCGGCGCCGGTGATCATGTTCTTCACATAATCCGCGTGGCCGGGGCAATCGACGTGCCCGTAGTGGCGCGTTGCGCTCTCGTACTCCACGTGGTTGGCGATGACGGTGAGCGTCTTGCTC
>DATASC010000072.1:0-7518 GCA_036269355.1 Candidatus Cybelea sp.
TACGTGATCGCGACCCGCCGCAATCATAAGCACCGGGGGCATGCCCGCGTGGACCACGTATCGAGGCGACGCGGTTTGATAGCATGCGGGCTGCTGCTTCGGTGTGCCGCCGCAGACGTCGACCATGACCTGGCGTATGTCGATGAGATCGAGCTTGGGCGGATATTCGTATGCGAGCCGAAGATCCACCGGACTCTCGTAGGTTATCACCGCGCTGATGCGGTGCGGCCTCAAGGCGGCTGCAATGATCGCCAGTTGTGCGCCGGACGAATGCCCGATCACGGCGATACGACCGGTCGGCATCGAATCGATCGCGCGCAGGACGGCGTCACGCTGGGCGGGCCAGCGGGAGCGTGGCGCGTGCGGGTAGTCCAGCGCAATAACGTGATAACCCCAAGAAGCGATAATTTCGTTGAATCGTGCGTTGCTTTTTGGCGAGCCGTGTTCCCACGCACCGCCGTAGATCGCGAGCACGAGAGGAGCGGCCGGACGGGCGGCGCTAGCGTTCGCGCTTCCTGAAAGCGATGTGAGGAAGGCCGATACTGGGATGCGAGGGCCCTTTATAGCATAGGCAACGGGCGGCACGAGAGTACACAAAAGCGCCACGAGCGCGATGATGGCGGCCGCAGGCCAGGTAGACCTACGTGAGCGCCACGCGATGAGCAGGGCGAGAGCGCTGAAAACCATCAGGACCGGCCAGAGCTCGGTGCCGCCGACTGTCAGAACGAATAGCGGAATCGTCGGTCCGGGAATTACGATCCAAATCGAGAGAAAGAGCGCGAGCAACGCCAGCACGAGCGGCACTAAGCAAGTATCGTCTCGACGGCGAAGTCGCTCCTGCCGCTCGGCCCAGGCATCTCAGACTGGTCTCGTTATTTTGGTGCGGGTCCCTCGACTATTGTGACGAAGCCTTCGGGACGGACGTACTCCTTCATTGCCGATTGCACGTCTTGCGGCGTCGCGGCGAACTCGCGTCGCGCGAGAATCACGTCTTCGTCGAGCGGCAGGCCTTCCGACGCAGTCGTTGCGAGTTGCTTGGCCAGACCGTCATAGCTTTCGTCGCCGATCGGAATGGCGCTCAGCAGGTTCGATTTGGCGCGTAACAAGCGTTCGCTATCGAGCGGCGCGTTCTGCATCCGCGTCAAATCCGCAACTGCAAGCGCCTTCGCTCTGCCCGCGTTTTCCGGCGACGATCCGTAGCGCAAGACGAAGAGCGAGCGCGTTTTCCCCACATCCAATCTGCTCGTTACATAATAGACGTAACCGGTTGTCACTCGGAGGTCGCGAATCAGGATCGACGAGAAGTCGCCGGAGAGCATGGTGTTGGCGATGCGCAATGGCGCGATCGCGTCGTCGTCCCAACTCAAGTTGAGCGTTTCGCTCATTCGCGTCGTATCCTGAATTCGCCCGGTCGCGGGGACGCCTGCCTGCGACGCCGTGTTGGACGGGACGGCCGGTGGGGTAACTGCCGGTGGCGGACCGTTGGCCTTCCACTCTCCGAACCAGCGCTCGACCGACGCGCGCGCTTCTTCGGGCGTCACGTCGCCGACGATCGCGATCGTGGTGAGATCCGGGCGAAAGGTCTTATCGTAAAAGGCTTGGACGTCGGCCTGCGTGAGGGCATTGACGTCCGCGGACTTTGCGAAGACGCGAGCCGGATCGCCCGGGGGAAACAGCGCGTTGGCTTGGGCGACCGCCGCGAGATGGTCCGGATTCTGCTCGTCGCCGCTCAGATCTGCCGCGACTTCTCCCCGCACCACGGTGAGATCTTCATTGCGCAGCGACGGATGCAGTTCGTCGTCGGCGAGCAACTGCAACCCGCGGTCGAAATTGGCTGACGGCACGGCGAGCGAGAAAGCATAGCCGGTTGCATCGGTGGCTTCGATCGCATCGAGTTGGGTTTGATAGGCGACGCGCCCGTACGTGGTAGTGCCGTAGGGCAACAGCTTTTCGGTCACCGTCGCGACGCCGGTTTGGCCGGTCGGCTCTTCCAGGCCGTTGTCGTGCAGCACGATGCCTTGCACCGCTACCGCTTTGCTGGCATGCTCCGGCTGAACGATCACGTGCAAGCCGTTGGCCAGCGTAAACGCCGTCGGGGTATCGCTTTGCTGCGGCACCTGCAAGCGCGCGAGCGCGGCTTCCGCCCAGGGCGGTAACGGCGCGATCGTCGTTTGCTCCGGTTTGGCAACGTCGCCGCCGCCGCCGGAGCTGGATTCCGCGCCCCCGCTCGCCGGAACGGCATACGCCGTCGAAGCTGAGTCGTTGCGCAGCCATTGCGCCACGACCCGATCGACGTCGGCTTTACTCACGTGGGCGATGGCGTCGATGTCTTGCTGCGGCGTGCGGCGTTCGACCGCCAGCGTCTCACTCCATAGCTGCGCGAGCCCCTGCACCGAGTCCGAAGCCATCTGCAGTTTCGCAACTTCCCGCGCCTTCGCCGCTTCGACAAGATCGGCGGGAACGCCCGACTCGCGATATCGATCGGCGACCGCCTTAAAGTCTGCGATTGCCGCCGACGGCGCAGTCGCAGTCGGCACGTCGCCATCGAGCATGATCATCGCCGCTTTCGGATATATGCTCGTGTCGGCTTCAGCGTCGATGGCCTTTCCTTCGGCGACCAGCGCGGCCAAGGGACCGCGATTGCTGTTGAGGACGTCGGCGAGCACGACCGATGCTGCGTACTCTGGATCGTCGTATCCGGGAAATCGGTAGCCGACGGCGATCCAGGTGGTGCTGCGATCGCTCCTATCCGAAAAGCTTGCCGGCGCGAGAGGCCTGAGGCTGCCGACGTGATGCGGCGGAAGCGCAACTGCGGGCATCGATCCGAACAACGCGCGCACCGTCGCGATCGCCGTGGCAGGATCCACGTCACCCGCAATCACGTAGGTTGCGTTGTTGGGGTGATACCAGGTGTTGGCGAAAGCGTGGATCTGCGGGGCGTTGATTTGAGTATTGAAGCTATGGAGCGTGCCTAGGCCCTCGTCAGCGTAGGCGGTGCCGCCCAACAGCTGATGGAGCATTTTGACGTAGAGCCGGTACGTGGCGTCGCTGTTGTCGGCGGTCACCTCTTGCTCGATAGCTCCTCGTTCGATGTTCCAGTCCGCCTGGCGGTCGAGCAGTCCCGAGAACCGCGCCGCATCCAAGTGCAGCACGACGTCGAGATCCTGGACGGGCACTTCGTGGAAGAATTGGGTGACCTCGTTCTGCGTGTCGGCGTTGTCTTCGTCGCCGGTGAAACCCGCTATTTCGTCGGCCTGCGCGCCGCTTAATTGCGCGCCATCCCGATAGACCATATGTTCCTGAGCGTGTGCGATCCCGGTGATCGGCTCATCGTCGGAGCCCGCCCGGAAGTTCAAGTACGTCGTGACGACCGGCGCAAGCGTATCGTGCAGCACCACGATCTTTAAGCCGTTGGCCAACGTCGCCGTGGTGACGCTTACGCCCGTTCCGGCATCGGATGCGGCGCTCGCGCCGCAAGGCAACAAAACCAAGGCCGTCAATACGGCAGCCAACGCAAACGCAGAAAACTTCATGAATCGGGATTCCTCATACGACGATTCTTGAGTTGCCGGGCATCATCGGGCGACCGTTCCGCTCGGCGGGCAACCCAACCCGCCGTTCGATTTGTGGCCTTCAACGAGGGCCGCAGCGCAGCCTGGCACTTTTTGGTCATGCGGCGCGCAAGGCGACGTCATCCCAACTTTCAAACCAGGGGCATATTCGTTTCGACAAAAGAAAGGCTTGAAATATGCACGCACATCGCTTCATGAGCGCGCTTGCGCTAGCCGCTGGGGCTGCGGCAGCGGGGGGATGCTCAAGTGGGACCCACGCCCTTCCGCTCGCGGGTTCGGCTGCATCGTCTGCGCGGTCCGGTTGGCTGTCGCCGCAGGCGAAGCGGGGCGGACAGCTATACGTTGCCGACCAGCCAAATCAGCGCGTCGCGATATTCTCTCAGAGCTCCGGAGCTCCAACCGGGCAGATCACGGACGCAATCGCCGGTCCCGATGGACTTTACGTCGATCCACACGGTACGTTGTACGTCTGCAACTTCGGGGCCGGCACCGTGACGGAATATTTGAAAGGACAGACGACGCACTCGAAAACGCTGACCGGCACGATCGGTCCCAAGTACGTCGTCGCGGGACACGGAACGGTCTACGTTTCGGATTTCGGCGACGGTTCGCATAGCAACTTATACGAATACGCAAACGGAAGCACGACCCCGACGACGACGATTCCGTTCGCAACGTTCCCCGCCGGCATCGCACTCGACGCGCACGACAAGCTCTACGTTGCGTACACAGATTCGACCAACAACGACATCGAAGTCCTCAAGTTCGCCCCAGGCTCGAAGAAGGGCAAGAATCTCGGCATTCACATCAAGTACGACAATCCGGGCGGCCTAGCGTTCGACAAGAAAGGGGATCTGCTGCTCGACGATCAGAGCCTGCCGGGTGTCGACGTCTTCCCGCCGGGCGCGACCTCGCCGTCGCAGCAGATCAAGGGGTTCAATCTCGCCTATCAGATCGCGCTCAATCACAGAGACACGCACCTCTTCGTAAGCGATCCGTTCGGGCCGTCGGTCGAAGAGGTCGCCTATCCCTCCGGCACGGCGATTCGCAGCTTCTCCAGCGGCCTCGCCGGAGCGTTCGGGGTCGCGACGAGTCCGGACAGTCCTTATTAAACAGCCGTCGCAGTTCGCCGAGCTGGCGCGGCTTCTGCGCCGGCTCGACGACCCGGAATCGGTTCGTCGGAGCCCGCTGGTGCGAGGAGCGTTCGGCGGGGAGCAGACCGCAAGCGCGTGCATAGACGACAACCTCGCGCTGCTGCGAATCCGCGCCGCCGTGCTCTCGGCGGTAGCGACGCTCGATACGGAACTCAACTCGCGCAACGTACACTTCGCGCGGCAACGCGTCATCGTGACTCGGTGCGACCTGCGCGGCGAGAAGCACGCAGCCGTAGCCGCCGATCTCGGCATCTCGTTGCGCGAGTTCTATCGCGAGCGCCGGCGTGCGCTCGAGCGGCTCCTGGCGATTCTGAACACAAACCTGCGCGAAGCGCAGCGGCCCGTACGCGCGCTGCCGAGCCGATTCGAGCTCGAGCTCGATCGCGTCGCGAACTTTCGGCTCGTCGGATCGTTCGGCGCGGCGTTCGAGCTGCTCGAACGCATTGCGAGCGAGACGGCGGATCCGCACGAGGGCGTGCGCGCCTGGTGTTACGGTGTTGAAATCGCGAGCGACATCGGCGACAACGAGCGCGCGCGGCGCTTGTTTGCGCGAGCGTTACGACACGCCCTCGAGATGGGCGACGACCTGGTGCCGATCGGCGAGGTCAATCTGCAGATGGCGTCGGCGTACGTGGCGTGGAACGCCGGCAGTGATCTGGCGGGCGCGAGCGCGCATCTCGAGCGAGCTGCCAAGGCCGCCGAACGGCTGCCGCCCGCCCTCGACCGCGATCAAGTGAGGACGGCGGCGGGCGCGCTGTTCCATCGCGCAGAGTTGTCGTGCCTACACGGCGATCCGGCAGCGGCACTCCAGACGCTGGGCCGCGCGCGCCGGATGATCGACCGTTTGCGGTATAAGCCCGACGACTTGCTCGGCCGGCTTTTTCTCCAGCTCAGCGTCGTCCATTCATTAGTTATCGGCGGCATGCCGCGGGCGATCGAATACGCGATCGAGGCGCTAGACGTCTTCGACTGCGCGCATCACACGGAAGGCGTAGCGGTCGCGAGTGGTTTGCTTTGCTCCGCGCTCACGCAGTGCGAAGAGTTCGACCATGCGCTGGGGTTGGGAACGTTGGCGCTCGATACGGCACGCAGCGCCGGTAATCCAAAGGTCATCGCCGACAACGCGCTGCTGCTCGCGCAGGCGCACGCGCTCGGCGGCGATCCGAAGATTGGGCTGAGCCTCGCGCGCGAAGCCGTAACGCTCGGCGGGACCGCCCTCTTTGCGGTGCGGACGCCGATTGCGCTCGCGGAGGCCTTATTGGCGCTCGGCGATTCCGAGCAAGCATTGAGCTATGCGGGCGAAGCCGCGCGATACGCGTCGGCGCGTGCAATGGAACGTTACGTCGGAATCGCCGCGAGAATTGCCGCCGACGCTTACGCTACGCTCGGTCTGACTTCGGAGGCTCGCTTGCAGGCCGACTCAGCGCTCTGCGTGCTGTCCGCGCATGGCCATCCGCACTCGCTCGCGCGTGCGTATATGACGGCGCGGCGCCTCGGAATATCCGGCCCCGCAGTTCGGCTCGCGCAGGAGATTCGCGACACGCTGCGCGCGCCCGAGTCGAAGGCGCGGTTGGCGTCGCGAGGACTGGCATGACTCGACCGCAGCCGCAAGCTTGTGCTGCTTACGAAGAGGCGCGACCGGACAAGTTGATGAATCTGAAGCGCCCCCGTGCTTTCGAACCGCCTACGGAAGTAGAGCGATCGTGTCTACTCAGAAGGAGTAAGGTTTTGAATACGACTGGTCTAGTAAAATATGCCGGTGCTGTGGCCGCGCTAGCGACGTTCACGGCGTGCGGCAGTTCCGCGGTATCACCGTCGTCAACTGCGTTCAATGTAACACATGCTGGTAAGACGCTCTTTGTGAATGGCCGGCCCGTAACGGCAGAGCGTCTCAGCCCGATGCCCCGGTACGCGACGCTGGTTCCCGATCGTCACCATCGAAAGAAGAAGTTTGAGTACATCTTCAGTTATTACGGAACGTACGCCAGCATTTTCGACTATCCGAAGAGCGATCAGCAGATCGGCTCGATCTATGGCGACGGTGGTCAAGGGTGCACGAACGTCCTGTACGGCTACGGAAAGGGGATCATGTGGAACGTCGGCGGTCCTACCCAGATCACGGAGTACAAGGTCCCTCAAACGCCGATTAAGACGCTGTCCGTCACCTACTCGTTCCCATCGAGCTGCGCCATGAATACTGACGGCGATCTTGCAGTCGGGATCTTGTATGGGACTTCGTCGGGGTACGGCGGGGGCGAGGTCGTGATCTTTAAGAACGGGAGCGGATCGGGTACCGTTTACCACACGCCGTTGCAACAAGAGTTCTTCAACGGCTACGACGCTAAGGGTAATCTTTTCGCCGACGGCTTTACCGGCGATCGCTACAACTTCGCGCTCGTCGAGCTCCCCAAGGGCGGAAAGAAGTTCGTAACGATCGCGACCAGCAATGCTGTTTCGTTCCCGGGCTCCGTGCAGTGGGACGGAACCTACCTTACCGTCTTCGATCAGGATGCAAACTCGGTGTATCGGTACACGGTCAGCGGAACGAAGGCGACGTTGAAGGGTACCGTGGCTTTCACGGGCTCCAGCGACTGCGCGCAGACGTGGATCGTAAAGGGTCTCGTCTATTGCGGAGACGCAGGAAACGAGAACGGCGAAGTGTTCAAGTATCCAGCCGGCGGTTCGCCGGTTGCAGTTTTTACGGGGAACTTCGATCTGCCACTCGGCGCGACCGCAGCGCAAAAGTAATCTCGCGCGTAGTTTCGGCGTGTCGGCGGCGGCTCAACGCCGCC
>DATASC010000073.1:0-4509 GCA_036269355.1 Candidatus Cybelea sp.
GGCGCCAATCGGTAAAGTAAAAATACGACGATGGGTTCGAGACGATCAGCAGTACCGGAACGCGCGCGGCGGCATCGAGCCGTTCTGACTTGCCCACCACGGCATAGCGCTGCACGATCTGGCCGCCCGCCGAATGCCCGGCGATAACGATCTCTCGCAGCTGTGGGAAGCGCCGGGCGTCCGAGAGGCGCGCGATCATCGCATCGAACACGTCGTACGTGCTGATCGGCGCGGGCGCGATTGCGTCCGAGCCCCCGGGCCACGTGCCACTCCAGTAGAGCGTTTTCGGCGAGACGTTCTGACCGGCGAGCTCGCTCTTCTCGACGAACTGCGGCGCGATGACGAACGTCTGCGCGAGCTGATGCGCCGCGTTCGCGGCGATCACGCCCGTGTCGTAATAATAATCGGCGTCGCGCAAGACGCCGTGCACGACGATCAGCGCGCGCGTTACGGTCGGATCGCCGTCGAGCGACGACGTGCCGAAGTAACGGGCGTAGCCGCTTCCAAGCGGCGTGCGCACGAGAAACTGGCGATCGGCGAGCCGGCCGGCGTTATCTGGCTGCGGCGTCGTCGTAACCGGGACCGGCACGGTGCCGAGGAGCAGGCATCCGGCCAGAAGCGACTCAAGCGATTTGATGCGCATCCACCGCGCGTTCGATGCGCCCCGTGCAACACCCGCGCTTAAAGGTTCGCTCAGCAAACGCTGGTATCGTAAGGCAATGCCGAATCCCGTCGTTCATTTTGAGATCATGGTCAAGAATCCTAAGGCACTGGCCGGCTTTTACCGCGAGGCCTTCGATTGGCAAATCCCCGACCAGCCCGTTCCCGGCGGCTCCGGCGTTCCCGAGTATTACCTCGTGAGTCCAGACGGCGAACAGCCGCCGAAGTCCGGTATCAACGGCGGCTTCGGCGTTACGCCGGAGGGTTACGGCGGACACGTCACGTTTTATATCGCCGTCGAAGACATCGACGCGGCTCTCGATAAAGTCGAGAAACTTGGCGGTACGCGGATGCTCGGTCCCGATCAGGTGCCCAACGGCCCGGTGATCGCGCTTTTTTCGGATCCGCAAGGGAATACGGTCGGCCTCGTTAAGGCGGAAATGTAACTCGTCCCAGCCGTTCGATTCCGTATACCTTAAAAGAGGGCCAGAGCTGCGGCAGCGGCGGATGCATGCCGCGGCAGAGCACGATCGGCCGGTCGTGTTCGTACGGCATTTCGTATGGCGACGTTCCGAAGTGCGCGACCACGGTGGCCGAGTTGCAGATCGCTGCAAGCTTGACCGGATCGCCGTTGACGGCGAGTACGACCGAGCCGTCGTACCCGCGCGGGCCCCAAAGATAGTATTGATTGTTTCCGCTCAACGCGGGCGGAAGATCCACCCCGTAGACGTCGATTGCCGACGCTTCGCCGTAGTTTGACGCGATAATCGCTGCCTTAGCGCGATCTGTGACAGGCAGCGCGGCATACGCCACCTCGACGTCGTGCGCGAGTTCCGGCCATCCGAACTCGTCGGAGAGCACCTGCATGAGCGGCGCTCCGACTCCCGCCGCTTCTACCGGCGGCGGCCGGAAAGACCCGCTGTCGAGCATGTGCGCGAGCCGAGCCGGCGGAAGAACCGGTAAGACAAGTGGCAGCGCAGCGGCGCCGTTTGCCGCGCTCAGCACCGCCCAGATCGCGATTAAGATCCGCGGCAGCCGCGTGCAGGCGGCCGCGCCGAGCGCGAACATCGCCGGATAAGCGCCCGCGAGGTAGTAACTCTTGCCGTGCGTCGTGAGAATCACCAGCGCGACGAAGACGAATGCGATCGAGATGAAACGGTACGGCGCGAGCCGTGCCGATACGAACGGTGCGACGATCCCCGCGATCCAGAGCGGAGCGAGTAAGAAATTTACTGCAAGAACCTGGCCGATCGTAAACGCAAGCGGCGAACCGGTGTAGTTTCCAACGTTGTCGTTGCGGACGAGCTCGAGAAACGGCAGACCGTGCGCAAGTTGCCACGCCACGTTCGGTAGCGCGATGAGCGCCGCGATTGCGGCGCCGATCCAAAAATCTTTCGAGCGCAACGGCGCGCGGGGGCCCGCGAGCGCCAAGCCGATCGCAATTCCTATCCCCCAGAAGAGCACCCAATATTTCGCTTCAAAAGCGACGCCGGCGATCGCGCCGGCCCACCAAAACGCGCGCGGCTCGTCGTAAAGAATTCCCCGCGCTACGAAATAGGCTATCGCGGTAAACGCGATCGGTTCGAAGGTCGACGTGCCGAGCGTCGCGTTCATCGCGGTGACGAGGGCCGCGCTAGCCGATGCGACCGCTGCGAGCCACGCGCCGCGCGTCGTCGCGCCCAGCATCTGCGCGAGCACGACCGTGACCGGCACTAAAAGCGCCGCCGCGAGGACCGCAGGGATCCGCAGCAACCAGAGGTTGATGCCCGCAGACTGCGTCAACGCGGCCAACAGCGGAACGAGCGGCGGTTGATCGACGTAACCGAAGGCCGGGTGGCGTCCGCAGACGATGAAGTAGAGCTCGTTACGAAAGATGCCGTACTGCGGCGCGACCGCTAGATGCACGATCGCGACCACGGCTGCGACGCTCCAAGCGGCCCACCGCGCCCCGCGGCTCAAGCCTGGTGCGCCCGGCGACGGTCCGGCTACTGCGGCGGCGGCCAAACGGCGACTCCGGTTGCGTAGTTCGTCTTGCTGTAATTGTGGCTTACCGAACCGATCAGCTGGCCGGCCGGATAGCTGAGAATCTCGACCTGATCGAAGTTTGAGACAAAGAGATGCGTTCTCTTACGGTTGAAGGCTTCCCACATCGCGCCGTTTGGAACGGAGATCTGTGAAACGAGCTGCTTCGTCGCTTCCGAGTACACTTCGATGGTGCCGCTTCCGTCGGCGGCGAGCAGATTGTTGCTGCCGTCTTCCAAGAGGCCCCACGGCTCCGGAAACGAGACGCCGAGATCGATCGCCTTTCCGCGCGCGTGCTTGAATTCGGCGATCGCGCCGTTGCCCGAATTCGTTTGATACGAAATATAAACTGTTGACGTTTGTGCGTGACGCGTTATTCCGTCAACCTGAAAATTCGGGAGCCGCAGCACGCGCGACGGCTGGCTAGCTCCGGGCGGAAAGACGGAGACGGAACCCGGGTTGAAATAGCCGACGGGCGCGATGTTCGCGACGTCCATCGTGCCGTCGTCCCCGACGGCGATGTCGAACGGAACCCAGGTCCCCGGCACGATCAGGCGCGAGTAGCTCGTCGAGCCTTTCGGATAGACCTTGATGTCTCCGGCGGCCGGACCTTCCGTCGCGACGCCGAGATCGACCACGTAGAGATTGCCTGCCTTGTCGGTGGTCATTCCCTGCGGGTTGTTGGGGTCGAGAATAGAGCCGACGTAGTTCGCCGTGACCCCTTTCATCTCGAAGATGTCGATGTGTCCGCCGTACGACGGACTCTGCGTCGGGTCGGCGATGTAGAGCAGCTCCTTGGCGCGCTTCGCCTCGGGCGAGATCCAGCTTTGGAGATGCCGCCCGGCGTCCGTCGTCGCCGGGACGATTGCGTTCGTTCCGGCAGAAATATTCGTGCCGCATCCCGCCGTGCCCGCGAGAGCGCAAACCAGCGCACTTGTTGCGATCGTCCTAACGTTCATAAGCGGGCTTACGCCGCGTTGCCGTGCCGTCCTTTCGCGGTCAATCCACCTCGTAGACTTGGCCGGTCTGCGCGCCCTCGATGCTTTTCGAGTAGGCGAGTGCGACGCGATGCACGGCAACCGGTGCAAACCCGCGGAAGTACGGCCCGAACGCATCCATCGATTCCTCGAGCACGGTCGGACTCACCGCGTTGATGCGATGCGAGCCTAGCTCGATTGCCGCGGCACGCACGAAACTCTCGAGCGCGCCGTTGACCATAGAAGCGGCGGCCCCAAGCCGTATCGGATCGCGCGAGAGAATGCCGGAGATCAGCGTGAACGAGCCGCCGGCTTCCACGGAGCTGCGTCCGGTCAGAACCAGATTGACTTGGCCCATCAGCTTGTCGCGCAGGCCGACGTCGAACTGCTCGGCGGTCATCGATTCGAGCGGTCCGAAGTGGACGTTTCCCGCCGCGCACGCGACTGCACCGAGCCGCCCAGCCCGTTCGAACATCTTTGCGATGCTCTGCGGGTCGGCGATGTCCACGCGCAGGTCGCCGTTCGAACGCCCGGCGGTAACGATCTCGTGACGTTGCGACAGCTCGGCGGCGACGGCAGTGCCGATCGTGCCGTTCGCGCCGACGATGAGAATTCTCACGATGGTTTCCTTTCTTTGAGGAATGCATCTAGTGCGGTTAGCGCTTCGGGGAGATTCGCACGGCCGTAGCCGAAGCGAACGTGTTCGTCGCCCGCGTCGAAGAGGACGCTTGGCAACAGCAGGACGCCGGCGCGTTCGACGAGCTCGCCGCAGAACGCCTCGCTGCTGCCGCCCAAATAGCGAGTGAAGGACGTCGTTCCCGCTTGCGGGCGTCGCCAGGCGAAGCGATCC
>DATASC010000074.1:0-5955 GCA_036269355.1 Candidatus Cybelea sp.
AGCAGAACCAGGGAATCGAGAATAAATTTCATCGTGAGCTCGCCTTTGATCAACGCCTCGACGACCCAAGCGGCGTCGCCGAGTACGACGATCGCCGCAATGACCAGCGCGAAGTACGTCAGCCATCGCCGCACGCCGGAGTAATAGAGGTCCTGGCGATTTCGGAGCTCGCGCTGGATCAGCGAGTGGACGAACAGAAAGACCGGAAAGGCTACGATCACGGTTGCCACTTGCCACGCGATGTCGTCGCGCAAGGATCCGAAATACGTTGTATCCGTCGAGTCCGGAAGCCGATACGCAATCAGGCGATAGAATATCTGTCCCAGCGCCACGGTCCAAAACCCAAGCGTGATAAAGTTCAGCAGATAGTAAAATGCGTCGCGCGCGCTCTCGGCAGCCTGGCGGCGCTTCGGCAACGGCATCCCCAGCCGGTCGGCGTAGAACGCGGAATACGCGCGAAAGATGTGCCGCTCGGACCAGCCGTTCTGACGCAGCAACGCAACGGTGAACTCGTCGCTCACGCCGGCATCTTTGGCACTTCGAAGGAAGGCGAGCAGCTCCGAGTCCACGCTCGGCGTGCTCATGGTTTCCGCTAGACCGCGGCGAGCGCAACGTCGTTGCGCAGGTTCCAATACGTGTCGCGGATCACCGGACGGAAGCCGGCTTTGACGATAACGTTCTCGATGTCGCGGCGGCTCGCTTCGTTGGTGCTGCCTGCATCGTGAACGACCTGCTCTTCGATGATCGTGCCGCCCATGTCGTCGCAGCCGTAAAAGAGCGCGAGCTGGCCCATCTTCAGCCCGGGCGTCAGCCACGATGCCTGGAGATGCGGGAAGTTGTCGAGGTAGAGGCGCGATATCGCGAGCACGCGCAAATACTCGAGTCCGGTAGCCTCCTTGCCGCGTAACGGCGTCTTGAACGGCACGTAGTACCAGGGAATAAAGGCGGTGAATCCGCCGGTCTCGTCTTGCAGCTCGCGGAGCACGTGCAGATGCTCGATGCGCTCCGCAGAGGTCTCGATCGAGCCGAACATCATCGTCGCGGTCGTCGGCATGCCGAGCAGTTGCGCCTCGCGCATCACGCCGAGCCACTCGTTCGGCTTCACCTTACGGGCCGAAATGCGCTTGCGTACGCGTTCGACTAGAACTTCCGCACCCGCGCCGGGCAGCGACTTCATGCCCGCATCCTTCAAGCGCGCGAGCACGTCGCGCGTCGAGATGCCCTCGACGTGCGCCAGGCCGACGATCTCGGAAACGGAGAGCGAGTGAATGTCGGCCTGCGGGTACTCGCGGCGAACGCGATCGAAGAGCGTCTCGAACCAGTCGATGCCGAGCTCCGGATTGACGCCGCCCTGAATCATGATCTGCGTCGCGCCTTGGTCGACCGCATACTTCACCCGGTCGAGCACGCGATCGTGCGACATTGTGTAGCCTTCTTTGTGATGCTCGGGCCGGAAAAACGCGCAGAACGTGCAGTGCACGTTGCAGACGTTGGTGTAGTTGATCGTCGTGTCGATGACGTAGGTGACGACGTCGTGCGGATGCATCGCGAGCCGGCGCGCGTGCGCGGCCGCGCCCAAATCGTGGATGTCCGCCTCGTTGTAGAGCCGCACGCCCTCGTCGAACTCGAGGCGGCCGCCGGCGGCGGCGCGGTCGAGCAGTTCAGCTAGCGAGGGCACCGACGCTCTCCGGAAACGCGGGCAGCTCCGCAATCGCGCCGATCGCGACGAGCTCGCGGCAGAAGCTCTCGAGACCATTCTGCGCGGCGACGTGCAGCATGAAGTTCAGCTTGCCGTAGTAGGTTTCGTAGAATCCCGCGGGGCGCCGGATCACCCGCTGCGCGAGCGCGACCACCTGGGCGCCGTGCGAGCGCGACCAGGTGTATGCGTCGGTCAGCGCGTGCATGCAGTCGCGCACCTCGCGCACGTGGCGCTCGTACGCGTCGCGCCGCGCCGCCCAAACGGCAAAGACCGTCTGACTTCCGGTCCACTCGTGCCAGAGCCGGCCAAGATCGTAGACGTGCTGGGACGGAAAACGCTCGATCGCGTCGATCGCGGAGTCGCCGATCAGGAGCGTTGGATCGCCATCGAGGGCACGCTCCAACGGGCGAGCCTCATCGCAATATTTCGGCCGAATGCCGAAGCGTCGCTCGAGGATGACGCGCAGCAAGTTGCGTCCGCTCGCCGATTCCTCGGTGACGAAGATCGAGCGCCCGTCGAGTTGCGAGGGCGGGCAGCCGGAGACGAGCACGACCGAGACCACCTCGTCGCGCGCACCGATACAGAGATCCGGAAGAAGTACGAGCTCGCGAGCGTTCGCCGCCCACGTGAACGCGCTGATGGGGCTCAGATCGAGTTCGCCGCGCAGCAGCATCGCGTTCAAGCGCGCGGGCGTATCGGCGTGGAGCGTTCCTGGATACTCGATCGCGCCCGCGTCGAACGCCGCGTAGATCGGTAAGTCGTTCGTGTATTTGATTCGTCCGCAGCGCAGCACGCGACTGCGTGGTTCGACTCCGCTCCCTGCGCTCGCTTCGCTCACCATGACACCGTGTTGGTTCACGCTCAGGATGACACTGACGCGAGTTCGCGTTCGCGAGATGGCGGAGCCCAGTTCCACGGGAACTCGTCGTAGGTCGAGTTGCGGCGCACCGGTACGTAGCCGGCCTCTTCGATCAACCGCCGGAACTCGCGATCGTCGACATACTGGCCCGAGCTCGTTCCGGCCGAATGATAGATCATCTCTTCGTCGGTCGATCCGTGCGTGCCGTCCATGTCGTCGGCCCCGAAATCGAGCGCAACCTGACAAACCTTCAGGCCCTGGATCATCCAGTAGGCTTTGATGTGGTCGAAATTATGCAGCATCAAGCGCGCGACGGCAAAGGTGCGGACGTCGTCGAGTCCGGTCGTCCAGCCGCAGTACGAGAGCTCGTTGCCGTCGGGGTGGAAGGCGAGCGGAATAAACGCGTTAAAGCCCGGCGACCGGTCTTGCGATTCGCGCAGCCGGATCATGTGATCGACGCGGTCTTCGAGCGACTCGATGTGCCCGTAGAGCATCGTTGCGTTGCTCGCGACGCCTTGACGGTGCAGCTCTTCGTGAATCACGAGCCAATTATCCGCCGAAACTTTGTTGGGGCAGATTTTGCCGCGCGTCGGCTCGGCGAAGATCTCGGCGGCGCCGCCGTTGACGTTGTCGAGGCCGGCTTCTTTTAAGGCAGTAACGATCGCCGGAAACGAAAGGCGGTGGCGCTTGGCCATGTATTCGATCTCGGCGGCGGTAAAGAGCGAGAGCTGCACGTGCGGAAGCGCCGCCTTGAAGCGCCGCATGAGCGGCAGCCAATAATCGAGCGAGAGCTGGCGCGGATCGTGGCCGCCCACGCTGTGAATCTGATTGAAGTTCGTCCCGGTTTCGACCGCTTTTGCAAAGACTTGGTCGGGCGTCATCCGGAATACGCGCGCGGGCTCCTTGAACTCGTCGGCTGCAAACGAGCAGAACGTGCAGCCCGCGAAACAGACGTTTGTCGAATTGATGTAACGATTGAGAACGTAGAAGACTTTCTTGCCGCTCTTACGCTCCTTCTGCCTGCGCGCCATGCGTCCGAGCCCGTGGATATCGCCGGTGCGATACAGCCTTAGCCCGTCGTCCATCGAGAGGGGAATGCCGCTATCGAGCTTGCGCTCGATCTCAACGAGCGCCGGGTCCGCGAAGGTCATGCCGCCCTATTCTTCCCCGGTACGGCCGGCCCCGCAACGCGGCCGAAGATGGCCACCACCGCTGCGACAGAAATCAGAACCGTAGCCAGACCGAGCAGCGCCCCGCCGATCAGATCGGTGATATAATGCGCGCCGAGCGCCACCCGTGACCAGCAGATAGCCAACGCGAAGATCGCCAGCAGCGAGGCTCCGCCGGCACGAAGACCTTTCGGAAGGCCTGAGCAGTAGAGCAGCACCGCCCAGAGCCCGTAAAAGCCGAACGCGATCGCAGCGTGCGAGCTCGGATACGAAAACGTGAGCTCGTGCTTGACGACCCACATTTCCGGCCGCGGCCGCGCGAAGTAGTGCTGAAAGAAATCGGCGGCACGCCAACTGACCAGCAAGGTGACGATGCTCAAGATAATGCGCACTCGCCACGTCCGCAGAAACGCGGCAAGAACCAGCAGCGCGATGCAGATCGGCACGAGCACCACTGGGTAGCACGATTGCGTGAGCCGCCACGCGATCGGCGTCGCACGATCGAACAGCGCGCGCTCCCACGCGATCAGATACGCCGGCTCGGCGTTGCGGCTTACAGTCATTCCGAGCAAAAGAAAGACCCCGAACGCGAGCGCGGCACCGAGGATCCACGCTCCGGTCTTGCCTTGCCGGCTCACTATTCGCCGCTCGCAAACAGGTCTTGTTGGGGGCTCTGGTCCTTGCCTAAACGCGTGGCCATCAGCTCGAGCTCGGGCAGGCCGACGATAATCTTGCGCGGCTTCGTCCCCTCGTGCTGACCCACGACCTTGAACTCTTCCAGCTGCTTCATTACGCGCACTGCGCGCGGGTGGCCGATCGAGAACTGCGACTGCAGCGCGGCGGTGGACGCGTAGTTCGATTCGATGATAAACTTCGCGGCCTCGTAGCAGAGCGGGTCGGTATCGCGCCGGCCGATCTCGTCGTCGACCGGCACGACCTCGACGTCGAGTAAGTTATCCGGGCGTCCTTGCCGCGCCCAGAACTCGACCAGACGGCTGACCTCGGCGTTGGTGATCAGCGCGCCCTGAGCGCGAATCGGTTTCGGTGCATCGATCGGCAGATAGAGCATGTCGCCGCGTCCGAGCAGCCGCTCAGCGCCGTTCATGTCGAGGATAACGCGCGAATCCGCCTGCGAGCTTACCGCAAAGGCAATCCGAGAGGGAACGTTCGCCTTGATCAGCCCGGTGATGACGTCCACCGAGGGGCGCTGCGTCGCAACGACGAGATGAATGCCGGTCGCGCGCCCGAGTTGCGCCAGTCGCATGATCGTCGTCTCGACCCGCGCCGGCGCTACGAGCATCAAGTCGGCGAGCTCGTCGATGACGATCACGACGTAAGGCAAACGCTCGTCGGGATACTTCACGTTGTACTCTTCGATCTTCCGAACCGACGCTTTGGCAAAACGCTCGTAACGCGCTTCCATCTCCTTGGTCATCTCGAAGAGCGCGCCGGCCGCCAGGCGGGGATCTGCGATTACGTCCTTGATGAGGTGCGGTATCCCGTTGAAGACCGTGAGCTCGACGCGTTTGGGATCGATCATCAGCATCTGCACTTGATCCGGCGTCGCGCAGACCAGGAGCGAGGCGATGATCATGTTCAGGCAAACCGATTTACCCGCGCCGGTCGCGCCAGCGACCAAGAGATGCGGCATCTTGCAGAGATCGCCGAAGACCGGACGCCCGGTGATGTCCTTGCCGAGCGCCATCCAGAGTGGGGGCACCTGGCCGCGGTTAGGCACCGCGTCGAGGATCTCGCGAATCGAGACGACCGATACGGTAAGATTCGGTATCTCGATTCCCACCGCCGACTTCCCGGGGATCGGCGCCTCGATCCGCACGCTGGTCGCGGCGAGCGCGAGCGCGAGGTCGTCGGCGAGCGAGGAGATGCGCGAGATCTTCACCCCGCGCTCCGGCCGCAGCTCGTAGCGCGTGATCGAGGGGCCGCGCTCGATGTGCGACACCTTCGCACCGACGCCGAAGCTCGCCAGGGTATCTTCGAGAACGTGCGCGCGATTCGAGTCATCGACCGCCTGGCTGGGCGGCACGTCGAAGATCGCGAGATCCGGCAGACGATATGGCCCCGAGTGGCGATCGGGCGGACGCGCGTCCACGACGATCGGAACCGCCTCTGCCCTGCGCGGCTCTTCCTTAGGAACCGCGGGAACGGCAACGCTAGCTGGGACGACGGCAGCCTGCGGCTCGAGGAAGATCTCGCGAGGCTCCTCGATC
>DATASC010000075.1:0-11420 GCA_036269355.1 Candidatus Cybelea sp.
TGAACTACGCCTGTCTCGACAATCTCGGCGTCGCGCGAAGTCAAGGTGGGCGGAACGAAGAAGCGCGCGAATGGCTCAAGAAGGCGTATAATCTCGAGCCCGAACGCCCCGAGGCGATCGTAAACTTCGGCTACCTCGAGGATTTGCACGGCGACTGGAAACGCGCCGTTGCGTACTACGTGCAGGCGATCTCGGTGAACCCGTACGTCCCCGAGTCTTACGTCAACCTAGGAATCGACTACGAGCACAACGGCCTCTATCCGCTCGCACTCTCCGCATTGCTCAAGGGCGTGGCGGCCGCACCGTACGACGGCCGCGTTCGCTATCTGCTCGCCCGTGCCTACGCGGCGCAGGGGCAGCGCGCGCTGGCGCTCGCGCAACTCAAAGAAGCGGAAGCGTCGTTCGATCCGGACGTCGCGCAGATCGCTAAAGAAGAATCCGCGCGGCTGCAGCAGTCCACGGCGACTTCGCCGCAGTAGCGTAGTCTACGTTCGCGCGATGCAGTCGATCTCGATGCGAGCGCCTCGCGGAAGCGACGCGACCGCGACGGTCGAGCGTGCCGGTTTGGTCAGCCCAAAGTAGCGTTCGTAGACGCCGTTGACGGCCGGAAAATCGTTCATATCGACGAGAAAGATCGTCGTCTTCACGACGTCGGCGTAGTGACAGCCGGCGGCGCAGAGCACGGCACCGAGGTTCTCGATCACCCGCTCGGCCTGAGCCGCGATGTCGCCGTCGACCATCTCGCCGCTCTGCGGATCGAGCGCGATCTGGCCGCTGCAGTAGAGCTCGCTGCCGCACTGGATCGCTTGGCTGTACGCTCCGATCGGTTCCGGTGCGTGCGGCGTCGCAATCGGTTCGGGCTTCATCGCTCCGCTCCACTGAGCGCCGGCTCCGATTCGCCGCGAATCATCGTCCCTTTGAACGCCATCGGCGCCTCGTCGATGCCGAAGTTTTGCCGATAGAGCTCGTCGACTCGGGCCAGCTCTTGCGCGGTTAGCGGCGTCACGTCGCTCGCAGCGGCGAACTCCGCGAGTTGCTCGCGGTCGTAGATGTTCGGCAGCACCGTCATGACGCGCGGCTCGTGCAGAAGCCACGCGATCGCGGCCTGGCCGAGCGTTCGATCGGCCCGCTCGAGGAAGCGCAGCTGTCGCACTTTCTCGACTCCGTTGATCAGCCACTCGCGCGGACGATGGCGGCGATGATCGTTCTTAGGGAAGGTCGTCTCGGCGGTGTAGTGGCCTTCGAGCATTCCGCTGGAATGCGGAACGCGGATCATGTACCCGGTGTCGGCGCCGCTCTCGTAGGCGACGCGGATCTGCTCGTTTCCGGGATACTGTTCGAGAATATTCCAGATGATTTGCAGCGTCGCTACGTTGCGCCGTCGCACGGCGTCGGCGCCTTCGTAAAGCCAGCCGATCGCGGGCCCCAGCGCGACGCCGTACATGCGGATCTTCCCCTCGCGCTTGAGCGATTCGAGGAGCTCCCAGAGCGCGTCGTCGTCAACCTGCGCCATTCGCGCGTTGTGCATCTGGTAGATGTCGATGTAATCCGTCTGCAGGCGCCGCAGCGACGCTTCGAGCGCGCGGCGAACGAACGCCGGCGAGAAATCGTGCGGCAGTTCGGATTGCCCGCGGCGAACCGTGCCGTCGTCGCCGGAAAAATCGTAACCGAACTTCGTAGCGTAAACGATGGATTCGCGGCGATCGGCGAAGGCTTTGGCGAGTTGCTCTTCGCTGCGTCCGTTGCCGTACGTGTCCGCCGCGTCGTACAAGGTGATTCCGAGATCGTGGGCGGCGTGCAGCATCTCGACGGCTTCCTCGTCACTCTTCTCGCCCCACCATCCGGTGGACGTCGTCCAGAGGCCGAAGCCGACCTCGCTGACGGTCACGTCGCTAGCAGGATACGTACGGTACTTCATGCGCGGGCCTTCTCCGTCCGGGCCGCTAACTCCCAATCGCATGAATGAGAAGATGCCGTTGCGCGAGGCGTTCGGCCGCGTCGGCGCATGGATCGAGGAGTACTTCGAGCATCCCGAAGCCTATCGCGTGATGCCGCAGGTGCGTCCGGGCGACGTCGCAGCATCGCTGCCCCGGAAAGCACCCGAGTCGGGCGAGCCCTTCGACGCGATCTTCGACGACTTCGAGCGAATCGTCGTCCCCGCGACCACGCACTGGAACCACCCGCGGTTCTTCGCCTATTTTGCGACCAGCGCAGCGCCCGCGGCGATTGCAGCCGAGGCCTTAGCAGCCACGCTCGACGTGAAGGCGATGCTCTGGCGCACGTCGCCTGCGGCCACCGAGCTCGAGGAAGTGACGATGCGTTGGCTCGGACAACTGCTCGGACTGCCTGCGGAGTGGACGGGCATTATCTACGACACGGCATCGATCGCCGGCTTCACCGCGCTGGCGGCGGCGCGCGAGTCGCTCGATCCCACCATTCGAGAAAATGGCATGGCCGGACGCGCGCTTCCCGCGCTGCGGGTCTACGTTACTCAAGAGACGCATTCCCACGTCGAGAAGGCCGCGATCGCGCTCGGTGTCGGGCGGCGCAACGTCGTGCGCGTCGCCAGCGATGAGCAATTTCGCATGCGTCCCGATGCGTTGCGCGATGCGATCGACGCCGACCGCTGCGCGGGGATGACGCCGATGGCGATCGTCGCGACGGTCGGCACGACGTCCACGACGTCGGTCGATCCGGTGCGCGAAATTGCGGCGGTCGCGCGCGAGTACGGCGTTTGGCTGCACGTCGACGCGGCCTACGCGGGAATCGCGGCGATCGTTCCCGAGTTTCGCGAGCTCCTCGACGGCGTCGAGCTCGCCGATTCGGTCGTCGTCAATCCGCACAAGTGGATGTTCGTTCCAATGGATCTGTCGGTGCTGTTCGTGAAGGACGAGTCGGTAATCCGGCGCGCCTTTACGCTGGTTCCCGAGTATCTGACGACGCCCGAAACCGACGCGATCAACTACATGGATTACGGCTTGCAGCTTGGACGCCGCTTTCGCGCGCTCAAACTCTGGTTCGTTTTGCGCAATCTCGGCGCGGAGGGCATCCGGCAGAAGCTGCGCGGCCATATCGCGCTCGCGCAGGAGTTCGCGGCGTGGCTGCGTGCCGAGCCGCACTGGGAGATTCTAGCGCCGCATCCACTCTCGGTCGTCTGTTTTCGCTACGCGCCGCCCGGACACGACGAGTCCGCGCTCGAATCGCTCAACGCCTCGATCGTGAACGCCGTGAACTCGACCGGCGAACTCTTCATTTCGCACACGAAAATCGACGGACGTTACGCGATTCGGCTCGCGATCGGCAACCTGCGCACGCAACCTAGCGACGTCGACGAAGCGTGGAAGGTGCTCAAACGCACTGCGCAGCAAGTCTGCGCGGGATGACGCTTTGGCTTTCCTCGCTTCCGTCGTTCGCCTCGCTGCTCGTCGCGGTCGCAGTCACGAATGCGGTTGCCCTGACGATTACCTTCGGCGTGCGCCGTTGGTATAGCCGAAGAAACGTGACGGCGGGACCCGTGGTCGTCAACTGCTGGGCGGTCTCCGTCGGCGGCCTCTCCGCGCTCCTTTTCGCCTTTGCGATCCTCACGCTCTGGAACATCCTCAACGATGCGAAATCGAACGTGGCTGACGAAGGCGCGGCGATCCGCCTCGTCGCGCGAGATCTCGCGCCCGGACAGTTACCGCTGCTGCGAGCTTACGTGGGAGCTTCGGCAGCGGAATGGCCGCAGCTGTGCGGCGGGCGCCCGGAC
This sequence comes from Candidatus Cybelea sp., assembly GCA_036269355.1. Classification (GTDB taxonomy): domain Bacteria; phylum Vulcanimicrobiota; class Vulcanimicrobiia; order Vulcanimicrobiales; family Vulcanimicrobiaceae; genus Cybelea. The sequence continues at coordinate 3,749 of DATASC010000075.1, forward strand.
CCATCGGTGGACGTATCGCTCGTGCTGCTCGAGCGGCTTGCGAAGCCTCGCGTGCCGGAGTATTCGGGCGATCTGTACCGGCAGCTTGGGGTGGTGGAAGACCTCCGATACCGGCGGTGGTCGAAGGCCGGAGGATCCGCCCCGTTCGAGCTGCGAATCGCGCTCTGCGTCGTCGCGCTGTCGCTGTTCGGGGTGCTGGGAATCGCACTTCCCGAACGAGGCGACACGCATGCTGCGCTGACCGTGCTCATCGCCACGGCTTTCGGCGTCGTCTTTTGGGTTATTACCACTTTGGCATACCCGTATTGCGGCAGCACCTACAAAGTGGGACCCGAGCAAATCACCGCGTCACTACGTAGTTATTCGATGTAAACGTTGCCCGCGTGTAAGCGGACGGCGCGAAGGGCCGCTCGGCCCAAGACATTTGCATAGGTCGGAAACGAAATCGGAATCTTGGCGAGATCGTCAACTCGAAGGCCGGCCGTCATTGCGATCGCCGCCATCTGCGCGACTTCTACGGCGCGCTCGCCCACGATGTGGCACCCGAGCAGGAGCATCGTCGACCGGTCGATCACGAGTTTGCAAAAGCCGCGCGTTCGTCCGTCGACGATCGGTCGCGTCGTCTCTTCGTACGCAGCGGACGATATTAGAACGTCATGCCGCGCACGCGCCTCCTCTTCCGTGAGGCCCACCTTGGCGTACTCCGGGTCGGTGAAGCTGCCGATTGGCTCCGCGCCGGCGGGAACGGTGATCCTGCTCCTCCCTACCGCATTGTTTCCCGCGATAAAGCCGTCGCGGACCGCCTGCGGGACGAGCATCGATCGCCCGAGTACGTCGCCGGCGGCGAAAATGTGATCGGCCGACGTACGTAACGTATCGTCAACCTCGACGAAGCCGCGTGCGTTCGTGCGGACGCCCGAAGCTGCCAAATTCAAACCCGTCGTGTCGGCGACCCAGCCAACCGCGCAGACCGCATACTCTGCCTCGAGCGCGATGTCATTCGAATCCTGACGCACTATCATTCTGACGCCCCCGGGCGTCGGCTCGAAACGCAGGATTTCCGCAAAACGCTCGCGCACGTCGATCCAGTCTTCGCGGAACGCCCGCGCTACCTCGCTGGAGACGTCGGCGTCCTCGGTCGGAACGATTCTTGGCCCGGTTTGGCAGAGCGTTATTCGCGAGCCGAACGCGTTGAAGATCGATGCGACCTGCGCACCGGTCGCGCCGGCGCCGACGACGATGAGCGATTTTGGGACCTCCTTCAAAAGGAACGCTGCTGCCGGCGTCACGGTCAACGCCGCGCCCGGAACGTCGAGCGAACGGCTGATGCCGCCCGAGCAAATGATGGATCTCGCGGCCCGTAACGCCGGACCGCGCTCGCTTTCGATCGTTTGCGGATCGGTGAAGCGCGCGGTGCCGGCATCTTCGAATATCGCGACGCCCGCCTTCACGCTTTGCTCGAGCAGCGTAGAATGCGCTCGCGCGCCGGCAACGCTTGCGCCCGCGCGCGCGATCAATCGCGGATAATCGATCGACGGCTCGGTTACCGCAATGCCATAACTCGGGAGCTTGCGCGCTTCGCGCAAAAGGCGCGCCGCTTGCGCGAGCGTCCGCACCGGTATCGGACCTTCGTTTGCGGCCATGCCGCCGAATGCGCTTCGCGAGATCAGCGCGGTTTTCGCACCAAGATCGGCGGCGCGAAGCGACGCGGCGGTGCCGGCGGGACCCGCGCCGATAACGACGACGTCGAACTCCTTATATTCCACCACTTATGATACGCCGATATGCTCGCCGGATCGCGATCACCGGCGCTCCGAAGGGTGCGCGTATCGCTAGCCGAACCTCACCTGCCCTGCCGCCTCAAAAGGAGACTATCATATGTCAGCCCCGGAGCCCGAATGGTCCAAACCGCAGGCCATGGCGATCCCCAAAGAGGGATACCTTAAACTCGAACAGGGCAACTACGGCCCGGTCTTTCCGAAGACGCCGGCGTGCTACGGCTTTACGATCATTGCGAAGCTGAAGCCGGGGCGTGAGGAGGCGATGCGGGCGTATGCCGACACGATCGAAAAGACGCTGCCGACCGCCCCGGACATTCTCGCGCCGCTGAAGCTGCACTACTTGAAGTGGGTGCTCTTCGATATCGGTACTGACACGTATTTCATGTATCAAGGCATCTTCGATACCGACTTCGATAAATACACAGACGACGCGGTCGCGCTGTTCACGAGCCTCGGATTGAATACGGCGTTCGAAAACCTCGAAGGTTTTCCGGAGGACTGGAAGACGAACATTCCCGCCTTCATTAAATTCGTTCGAGAGCACCACCGGCCGAGTTTCCTGGAGTATGCGGAGTATCCGTACGTCAGCGCCGACGAGATCAAGAAAGCGCTGCGGGTGAAGCACGCTTTGGGCGATATGCTCGATCAAATGCAGTAGCGGGAGTTCTGAGGAGTAAAAATGAGCACGGCAGCAATCACCGGCCGAACGTACAACCAACTGCACGTTCCGCGAAAATATTCACCCGACGAACGGCGCTTCAGCGTCTATTGGGCGTGGAGCTATCCCTGGGAGGCCAACCGCGACCTTACCGAGCTCGATAACCGCTTTTCGACGATCACCGAGGTCCGTCGCGTCGCATGGCCTGCGTACGAAACTGACGCGTACTCGGATCGCATGTTCTTGCAGGGAATCGAAGGCACGCTCGAGCTTTTTCACTTGTCGCTCCTAAACTTTCAAAAAGTCGTGGGCGAGACGACGGAACAGCCGGTCGCGGTCTACCAGCGAGTCGACCAGGCCGGGCAAAAGCTGCCGATCGACGAGCGCATCCTCGCCGATACGGATACGCTCATGGTTTTTGGACTCGATCATATGGTTACCGAGCAGGAAGCGTCGGCCGACGAAATTGCGGCGATTCAGCGATTCCTAGAACGCGACGGGACGTGCCTGATTCTCGGTCCGCATCACGACGTCGGTGCTTCGGCGGATCCACGACAGCGCGACATCGAGTACCATCATCACGGCGACGCACTCGTTCCGCGCCAGCAGCGATTCGGAACGTATACGCGTTCGTTGATGCGAGGGCTCAACGTGCCGGTCGAAAACCAGTGGGGCCTTCGCCCCGCAACGGTGCCCGGCACGACGCAGACGGTGCCGCTCTCGACCGCAAACGATCTCGACGATCGAGGCTGGCTCTCGGGTGTTAAGACCTTCGTCTTTCACATGCATCTGCCGCACTACGCGGTGACGACCGGCGACTCGAAGGCGATCCGCGTTCTCGCGCGCCAACCGATGGACATGTCGAAGCCGCATCCGTTCAGCGCCGCCGGAAACCGCGAGTTCAACATGTTCCTATGGATGCCGCCCGACGGAAAGCGCGCCGGCGACATTCTGCTCGCCGATTCGACGATCTTCACGACCCTGTTCGGCGGTGACGAGAGTCTGGTGCGCTTCTGGAAGAACCTCGCGACGAAGTAGGGATGCTCGAGCTCGACGACATTCAGAGCGGCGTCCTTCGCCCGCGCCCAACCCCGTTTGACGCGACTTACATCATCGTGCGCATCGACGACCGCACCGCGGGTCGAGAGCTGATGCGGCGGCTTAGTGCCGCCGTCTCGCCGGCCGCAAATCCCGAGAGTTCGGGGCGGGACACGTGGGTCAGTGCCGCGCTGAGTTACCAGGGGTTGAAGGCGCTCGGGGTTCCACAGGAGTCGCTCGATTCGTTCTCGCCGCAGTTTGCGCAGGGCATGGCCGCGCGTGCGGCGGGGCTTGGCGACGTAGGCGAAAGCAGTCCCGAGCGTTGGGAAAAGCCGCTCGGCTCGCGCGACGTTCACGTCGTCCTGACGGCGATCTCAAAGGACGCATCGCATCTGGAACCCGCGCTGCAACGTGCTCGCGCGGCCATCGCGAATCTTCCGGGCGTCGAACCGATTTGGCGGCAAGACTGCCACGTTCTTCCCGAAGAGACGGAGCCGTTTGGATTTAAGGACGGCATCAGCCATCCCGCGATCGAAGGCAGCGGCATTCCAGGCTCCAACCCGCACGAAGTGCCTTTGAAGGCCGGCGAGTTCGTTCTTGGGTATCCCGACGAGATCAGCGAGTCGCCGGTCTTGCCTCAACCGAGCGTGCTCGGCCGCAACGGCAGCTACGTCGCGTTCCGGAAATTGCATCAACGCGTTGCAGCATTCCGCCGTTACGTTAAAGCCAACGCGACGTCGCCCGACGACGAGCAACTCGTTGCCGCAAAGATGATGGGTCGCTGGAAAAGCGGCGCGCCGTTGGCGCTGGCGCCGGAACGGGATGACGCCGCGATCGGAAACGACCCGAAGCGAAACAACGCCTTTCTCTATGCAGAAGATCCGGTCGGTTACACGACGCCGTTAGGCGCGCACGTTCGGCGAATGAACCCGCGCGATTCGAAGATCGCGGGAGTCGTGCGAATCCATCGGATGATTCGGCGGGGGACCGCCTACGGACCCGCTCTACCCGAGGGCGTTTACGACGATGACGGAGTCGACCGCGGACTGATGTTCGCGTTCGTCGGCGCGAACCTCGGGCGGCAATTCGAGTTCGTTCAGAGTGAGTGGATGAATAAGAGCGAGTTCTTCGGCGGAACGATCGAACGCGACGCAGTCGCCGGCGCCTCCGACGGCGCCGGCAGCTTTTCGATACCTCGCCGCCCCCTACGGCGAAAGCTCGCGGGCCTGCCTCGATTCGTGATCACGCGAGGCGGCGAGTATTGCTTTCTTCCCAGCCTCAGTGCGCTGCGATGGCTCGCGGCGCTGCAAGATTAGCGCTTTTGTTACGACGGAGCGGTGGTCGCAGAAGGCTTCGGGGGCCCGTTAATCGGGATTAGGTCCATCGTCACGGTGTCGAGCCGATACGATCCTTCGCCGACGTAACTATTCGGTTGCGCGCAGATCACGCTATTTTCAGGCCCGTACACGTTTACGAGACCTTGCGGCCCGCACTTCACCTGCGTTAGTTGGTACGACTGAAGGAAGGTCGCGCCGGGTGTCCCCGACTGAACTTCGTACGAGTTATACGTAATGTCCTCATCCTCGTCGACGATCGCTCCGTAGACGGCCGCCGAGCTCAATCCGATCGCCCAGGCTCCCCAGAAACCGCCGCCCCAATAATACGGCGCGGGCGCCCACATCATTCCGCCGTTCCAGCCGTAATAACCGCCGCCGACAAACGTGGGATTGTTGATAATCGTGTTTCCGTTTCCATTGCCGACGTTGTTGCCGCCGCCGGGACGGTTTCCACTGCCTGGACGTCCGGCACCGCCGACGCCACCAACGCCGCCGACGCCACCGACACCGCCAACACCACCAACACCGCCGACGCCACCAACACCGCCGACGCCGCCGGGACCACCCGGCTTCCCAGGACCGCCTACGCCGCCCGGCCCGCCGGGGCCACCGGGGCGTCCAGCGCCGCCAACACCACCGACGCCGCCGACTCCGCCGACTCCGCCAACGCCGCCGGGCCTGCCGGCGCCTCCGCTCGGACGCTGCGCGATGCCGGGGCTTTGCAAGCCGCCGCCACCGAATCCGCCGCCTCGCGAGAAATCGGAGCCGCCGAGGTTAAATCCGCCTCTGCTGCCGCCGCTGCTGCGCATGCCTCCGCCGCCACTGCTGCGCATGCCTCCGCCACTGCTGCGCATGCCGCCGCCGCCGCCGCGCATTCCGCCGCCGCCGCGCCCGCCGCCACCGCGGCCGCCGCGTGCGTCGGCCGACGCGCAGAGTTGAACCACCGCGATCAATGATAGAAGGATTGCAAGATATCTCATTGCCGTATTACCTCGTCGATTCGTCCGTGAAGACTGATGAAGGTGCCGTTTTGTGTCGTCAGCGCGAGCATGATGCTCTTGGCCGGTAACTTCGCGGACGAACCCGACAGCGGCTGCGCCGAATCCGTGTAGTTGAGATAGATCGTGCCGTTCTTGAGATCGAGCGCGTTACTATCGCCTTCCTGCACGAGTGCGGCCGACGTGGGAAGACACACGATGATCTTGCCTTGGTACGAACAGGCCGAACGATTTACCACGATCGTCCCGTTGCCGTCGTCGGACGTTAGAAAAAGCGATCCCGAAAAGATCTTGATTTCGACGTCGCCGTAGCTGTTGCGCGTCCCGTCTTTGTGTTGAATGCTAATCGTGCCCGTCGCGCCCGCGCTCGCGACGGTTGCCGCTACGCATAAAACGCCGGCGATCGCGGTTCGCGCGAGTCTCGCTGAAAGAAACATACGTCAACCCCCCGTTCGGAGGACCGATGTTCTCGCCTCCGGATGGGTATAGTGGGAGGTCGCCCGCTTATTTCCTTCCGGGAAAACCGATGCGCTCAGGGGTGATCACAGAGTCTACTCTACGTAGGCGTCGATCCGCCCGTCTCTGACCGCCGTTCTCAGAGCGGCGTGGTCGCGCTCCGTAACGTCGGCGTACGCCGTTGCGAATTCGGCGACGGCTTCGTCAAACTCGTCGCTCTTGCCGAGGTAGCCGCCGACGATTCGCGCATTTCCCGACTTCGCATGCGCGCGGGCCAGATTCCAGCCGCAGCCTCGCGCATACGCCTCAAACAGACCTGCATCGAAGGATTCCACGCTCGCGCTAATCTTCGCGTCGCGCAGTTGACGCACGTAGAAATCGCCGCTCGGCCCAGTCGTCCACCCGAGAAAGATATCGGAAGCGGCCTGCATCAACCGCTGCCCCATGACGACGCGCTGGCCGTGGTGCGCGTACGCGCTTTTTTCGGCGTATGGTTCCAACACCGAGGCGTGGGCTTGTTTGAACTGCAGGAAGAGCGGCTCGTTCGCCGGCGACATCAGCAGGGCGATCCAGCAGCGCGTTCCCACACTTCCGATACCGACGACCTTGATTGCAGCGTCGACGAATTGGTAGCGATCGAACAAAACGCGACGGTCGTGCGGGAGGCTTTCGCGGTACTCGTTGAGGATCGCCCCGACTTGCTGCGCAAAATCCGGCGTTCGCGCGACCTCGGGGTGAAAAATCAATGGGGGGCTGTCGTGGATTCGGGTCTCGCCTCCGACGACCTCGGCCAGCCTTGGATAGTCGACGTCGGCGCCTCGCTTCGCGGCGACCTTTCCGATGCGCCGTTCGACCCGGGCGCGGTCGCTCGCGGGTATCCGTGCGAGAAAATCTTCGGCGTTGAGCTTTGCGTACCACACGGCTAGCGGATCGAAGCCGGCGAATTCGCGTATCGTCTCGCGATACGTTTCGACACAGGTTACCGTGACTTGGCGCGCCACGCGTCCGGATAGTCCGTTCTCGCGAACGGCAAGCACGAAGGACGCAGCGAGCCGCTTGACGTCCCACTCCCACGGCGCCGGCAGAGTTTCGTCGAAGTCGTTGATGTCGAAGACGATGTTGCGCTCCGGGGTCGCGAATCCGCCGAAGTTTTTGAGATGACAGTCGCCGCACGCTTGAACCGCCACGCCGGTGACCGGCGTATGCGCGAGGTCGGCCGCCATGACGCCCGCGGCGCCGCGATAAAACGCAAACGGCGAGACGAGCATCCTGCCGTAGCGAATCGGCACCAACTCGGGGATCCTGTCGGCGTCTGCCGCCTGCAGGATTCCGAGCGGGTCGCGCTTCGTGGAAAGGTTCAGCTCCGCATGCGACGCGCGAGCGACGCGTTTGCGGATATCTTTG
>DATASC010000076.1:0-8310 GCA_036269355.1 Candidatus Cybelea sp.
CTTGGCGTAGCAGCCCCCCTCGAAGTTGAAGACCCCGTCGGCGGACCAGCCGTGTTCGTCGTCGCCGATCAGCGGACGGCGGGAATCGGATGAAAGCGTCGTCTTGCCGGTACCGGAGAGCCCAAAGAGGACCGCGACGTCGCCGCTCCCACCGACGTTGGCCGAGCAATGCATCGGCAGCGTCTCGCGCAGAGGCAACAGATAGTTCATCACGGTGAAGACCGACTTTTTGATTTCACCCGCGTAACGCGTGCCGCCGATAAGAATTATGCGCCGGGCAAAGTTCACCAGGATGAACGTACCGGTCCGAGTGCCGTCTCGAGCTGGATCGGCGGAGAACAGTGCGGCATCGACGACGGTAAACTCCGGAGCGAAATCGGGATCGGGACGTTCCGGGGTGATGAAGAGATGCCGGGCAAAGAGGCTATGCCACGCGAGTTCGGTGTAGACGCGTAACGGAACACGATACCGCTCGTCGGCGCCCGCATAGCAATCGAGACTGTACGCCTCACGTTCGGAAAGGTAGGCGCCGACGCGTTCCCAGAGAGCGTCGAACTGCGCCGGATCGATCTCTTGATTCGCTTCGCTCCAGTCGATGTGTCGTTCGCTGGAGGGCTCGCGTACGAAGAACTTGTCCTTCGGGGAGCGCCCGGTGTGCGGACGGGTATCGACGATGAGCTGACCGCCGGCGCCCAGCACGCCTTCACCTCGAGCGACTGCGTGCTCGATCAGCGCCGGGCCCGAGAGGTTCTCCCAGAGTTTAACGACCTTGAGTTTTTCAGGAACCGAAAGAATACCGAGCCTCCTCTTTCCGACTGTGCGGCGGTCATGCTTTCCCGCGCTCTGCAGGCGCGCCTGCAGGCGGCCCGAGGCGCATGCGTCCAATGCAAAGCCGTATGCGCTGGATGCTTCTATTCCCGAGCCTTGCCGCGGTTATGCTGGCAGCAGCGGTTGGAGCCCGCGCCGCTCTGCCGTTTCACTTCGGGTTCTTCGCGGCCGGCCCCCTCGACGGCATTACCGACGTGCCCGGCGTGCGCGTCTCCAATCTGACGAAAGTCGAAGGCACCGACATCCGGACCGGCGCGACTGCCGTGCTTCCGAATGCCGATCCTTGGGATCACAAGGTATCGGCCGCCTTCTTCGCGTTCAATGGTAACGGCGAACTGACGGGATCGCATTGGATCGAGGAATCCGGATATCTCGAAGAACCGGTCGTGCTGACCGACACGCTCGACGTTGGGCGCGCCGCGGACGGCGTGGTGAGCTGGATGATCGAGCATCATCCCGCGGTCGGGCGCGGCGACGATGTGCCGCTGCCGGTCGTCGGCGAGTGCGACGACGGCCTGCTCAACGACATCCAGGCCCGCGCGGTGACGGCCGACGACGTGGTTCGCCTGCTCGACGCGTCGGCGCCGGGCGATTTCGCACGGGGAAGCGTAGGCGCCGGCACGGGCATGAACGCCTTTGGTTTTCGCGGCGGCATAGGCTCGGCGTCGCGCCTCCTGCCCGACGATGCCGGAGGGTATCGCGTAGGCGTGCTCGTGAACGACAACACCAGCAGCCGGCGTCGGCAGCTCACGATCGTGGGCGTACCCGTCGGCGAACGCCTCCAAAACGAATACCACCCCGTCTTTCCGAAGCGCGTTTCGCTTAAAGGGCGGCTCGGGAACGGAAGCATCATCATCGTGGTCGCGACGAACGCCCCGCTCGACAGCCGCCAACTGCGTGCCCTCGCGCTGCGCGCGGCCATGGGAATGGCGCGAACCGGTTTGACGTCGTCGACCGGCAGCGGCGATCTGATCGTGGCGTTTTCGACGACGCGCGTCTTCGAGCGAGTGGCCGACTTTACCGTCGCCACGCCGAAAGAGCCGATCGTCGAAGACGACGACACGCTGGACGCTCTCTACACTGCCACCGCGGAGGCGACGCAGGCGGCGATATACGACGCGCTCTTCGAAGCGAAGACCATGACCGGTCGTGGCGGGGCGACGGTGTATGCGCTTCCGGTAGACCGCGTCATGGAGATGTTGCGCGCCGCCCGCGCGATCGCGCCCCAATGAAGGTCGCTCTCGGAACGGTTGGCCATTTTGGATTGGCAGTCCGCGATCCGCGCAAAAGCGCGCGGTGGTGGAAGAAGGTCTTCGATCTGGAACAGATCTTCGCCGGCGACGATTACGTGGGGTTGACGAACCGGAACGTGACCATCGTGCTGATGAAGGGGGTTCCGCGTCCCAAAACGATCCAGCACGTGTCGTTTCATCTCCCCGACATGCGTCATCTCCGTGCCGCGCTAGCGGTACTGAAGACGCATCGAGTGGCAGTCGAAGATCCCGGCGACGAGATCGGACCCGAGGCACCCGGATCGCCGAACATGGGAATCTGGTTTCGCGATCCGGACGGCTACCGTTGGGAGCTCTCCGTCCAAGCCAAGCGGCGCTAACGCGCACAAGGTTCGCACGCGCCGCTTAGGGTAAACGTCCACGTGCCCGCTTCGCCGAGACGCTCGTGAATCAGTTCTGTCATCTGCACGTTCACTCCGAGTATTCGCTGCTCGATGGCGCCAATAGGATCGACCGTCTCTGTCGAGGAGCGGCCGAGCTCGGTGCAACCGCGGTCTCGTTGACGGACCACGGCGTTATGTACGGGGCCATGGAGTTTTACTACGCCGCACGCGAGCTCAAGCTCACGCCGATTTTGGGATGCGAAGCCTATATTGCGCCGCGCGGACGCTTCGACCGCACGGTACGCGACGAGGCGCACCTCACGCTCTTGGCTGCGGATCTCGTCGGCTACCGCAACCTCATCGCGCTGGTCTCCAAAGGATTTCTCGAAGGCTACTACTACAAGCCGCGGATCGATCTCGATCTGCTCGCGAAGCACCACGACGGCTTGATCGCGCTCTCTGGCTGCATGTCGGGGCTGGTCGCTGCGCCGCTTCTCGCCGGCGATTATACTACGGCGCTGCGCAACGCAAAGACGTACGTCGAAATTTTCGGCGATCGTTTCTACATCGAGGTGATGCGCCACGGAATGCCCGAGCAGGACGCGATCAACGAAGGACTAGTTCGCATAGCGCGCGAGCTCGGCTTGCCGATAGTCGCTACCAACGATGCCCATTATCTCGAGCAGAAAGACGCCGCAGCGCACGACGTGTTGCTCTGCATCGGCACGGGCAAGACCGTTTCCGACACGAACCGAATGAGGTTCTACTCGGATCAGTTCTATTTGAAATCCCCGCAAGAGATGGCCGAGGTCTGGGCCGATTTGCCCGAAGCGGTCGAGAACACGGCGCGAATCGCCGAGCGCGTCGACATACGCATTCCGGAGAAGATTTTTCACTTGCCGCAGTATCCGGTGCCGCGAACCGACGCGAACGTGGAATGCAGCGACGCGGAGTACCTGCGCAAGCTCTGCGAGCTCGGACTGCGCGAACGGTATGGCAGCGAGCGTGCCGCGAACGATGCAACTCTGCGCGAGCGGCTGGATTACGAGCTCGGCGTCATCACGAAGATGGGCTTTTCGTCGTATTTTTTGATCGTGTGGGACTTCGTGAAGTATGCGCGCGATCGCGGCATACCGGTCGGCCCGGGGCGCGGATCGGCCGTTGGCTCGGTAGTCGCCTACTGCCTGAAGATAACCGACCTCGACCCCCTCCGCTTCGATCTACTCTTCGAGCGGTTTCTTAACCCGGACCGGATATCGATGCCGGACATCGATACCGACTTTTGCGTGGAGCGCCGCGACGAAGTTATCGCCTACGTTACACAAAAGTACGGCGAAGACCGAGTCGCGCAGATCGTCACGTTCGGAACCATGGCCGCGCGGGCGGCGATCCGCGATGCAGGCAGAGCGCTCGGCGTACCCTTACCCGACGTGGATCGCGTTGCGAAACTCGTACCCTCCGGCCCCGGCGGACTATCGATCGAGGATGCGATCGAAAGAATAGCCGAACTCAAGTCGATCTACGCGACCCAGCCGGAGATTCGCAAGCTGCTCGATACGGCGAAAGAGATCGAAGGCCTGGCGCGTAACGCGAGCACCCACGCTGCGGGCGTCGTGATCTCCGCCGGGCCGCTGACCGATTACACGCCGCTCGTGCGCTTCGGCGACGGGGGCGTGAACACGCAGTACGACATGAACTGGATCGAGCGAATCGGTCTCCTCAAGATGGACTTCCTCGGTCTGCGCAACCTCACCGTCATGGAGAACGCGGTTGCCGAAATCAGGCGGACCGTCGACCCCGCATTCGACCTCACGAGCATTCCGTTTGAGGACGCGCCGACGTACGAAATGCTGGCTCGCGGAGAGACGATGGGCGTCTTTCAACTCGAGTCTGAAGGCATGAAGCGCGTCTGCGCGGAGCTGCAGCCGTCGCGTTTCGAGGACGTCGTGGCTTTGGTCGCGCTTTTCCGCCCCGGTCCGATGGAGCTCATTCCGCAGTACATAGCCAACAAGCACGGTCGCGGGAAACGACAGTATCTGCATCCGAAACTCGAGCCTATTCTCGCCGAAACGTACGGGATCCCGATCTATCAAGAACAGGTAATGCAAATGGCGCGCGAGCTCGCGGGCTTCTCGATGGGTGAGGCCGACGAGCTGCGCAAAGTAATGAGCAAAAAACAAAAGGAGAAGATCCCGTATTATCAGGAGCGGTTCGTCGCAGGCGCATACGAACGCTCGGGAATCGATCGCGCCCTCGCCGAGCGGCTTTTTCACTACATCGAACCGTTTGCCGGATACGGCTTCAACAAGGCGCACGCGGTCGCATATGCGTGGATTGCGTATCAGACGGCGTATCTGAAGGCGAAGCATCCGTTGCCCTATCTCGCCGCGCTCATGACCTCCGTCAAGGACAAAACCGAAAAGCTCGTCGAGTATATCGAGGAAGCGAAGAAGCTTGGAATCGAGGTGCTTCCGCCGGACGTAAATGAATCGTTGACCGATTTCGCGGTGGTTGGCGAAGCGATTCGTTTCGGTCTAGCAGCGATCAAAGGGGTTGGCGAGGCGGCGGTGAGGGCTATTATCGACACCCGAACGCGCGACGGACGCTTCATCGACTTGTTCGATTTCGCACTGCGCGTCGACGCGAAGCAGGCGAACCGGCGCGTGTTCGAGGCGCTGATCAAATGTGGAGCGCTCGATGGTATCGCGGGAAATCGCGCGCAGAAACTCGCCGCGCTCGACACCGCGCTCGAACTGGCGGCGCGCACGACGCGCGACGCGGAGCTGGGTCAGGTTTCGCTTTTCGGCGAGGCGGCGCAGGCGCCGGCGCTCGTTCCGAAACTTCCAAGCGTGGCCGCGCCTACGACCCGCGAGATGCTTTCGTGGGAGCGCGAGACCTTGGGGATCTTCGTATCGGGCCATCCACTGGCCGAGGTCGCTCCGCTTCTGGCGCGCTCGGGCGCGCTGCCGATTAAGGAGCTGCGCGACGTACAGGACGACGCAGCGGTGACCGTGGCGGGCACCGTCACCGGGGTGCGCCGATCGCTGACGAAGAGCGGCCAGCAGATTCTGGTGGCGCAGCTCGAGGACACGACCGGCGTCTGCGACGTCGTGCTCTTTTCCAAGAGCTATCCGCAGTTGCACCACCTGTTTCAGAACGACGTTATCCTCGTCGTCAAAGGGCGGTTGCGATTGCGCGAGCGACCCGGGCCGGCTGGGGAGGAACCTCGCGTCGAGCTCTCCATCGCCGCCAACGAAGTCGCAGTCTTCGTGCCTCCGCCCCCTCAGTCGTTTGGTGGTGCGGTGCGAGGCTGGCACGTCGACGTGACGGACCGCGATCAGATAGACCGGCTCGCGCGCCTTATCGATCAATGGCCGGGCGAGGTTCCGGTCGTCATGCACGTACGAGGACGATCGCAGCGCGTCGCACGCGCCATCGCGAACGACGCTCGCGTACGCGGCGAACTCGAGCGCATCTTTGCCCCGCAGGGCGTACGCGAGGGCGCAATGGACGCTTTCGGATGAACGTGGTTTCCGCGTTGGATCCGGCGGCGCTGGAAGGATTGCTCGATCGGGGCTGGAGCGTTGGAGAAGAGATCGCCGGCGGAGTGGCCGGAATTCTCGCCCAGGTGCGCGCACGAGGCGACGCCGCCGTGGTCGAGTACGCCCGTGCCTTTGACGACGCGCGCTACGATCTTTCGAAGCTCCGAGTCCCCATTCCGATGCTGGAGGGTGCGCGGGCGCTCGTGCCCGGCGAGATCGGAAGCGCGCTCGAGCTCGCGAAGGGACGGATCGCGCGCTTTCACGAGCGCCAGCGCCAGACCGACGTTACCTACGTAGAAGAAGACGGGACTCGCTACGCGGTGCGCCGGCGCGCGCTGCGTTCGATTGCGGTCTACGCGCCGCGCGATGGGGCCGCCGCCGCGATCCTGATGGGCGCCGTGCCGGCGAAGGTCGCCGGAGTCGCTCGCGTCGTCGTGCTCTCGCCGGCCGGCGAAGGTGGGCTTTCCGGTGCCGTACGCTTCGCCTGCGCACTCTGCGGCGTGGACGAACTTTATGCGATCGGTGGAGCGCACGCGATTGCGGCGGCCGCGTTTGGAACCGATTCGCTCGCCAAGGTCGACAAGATCGTCGGCCGGGGCGGCCTTTGGACCACCGAAGCAAAACGTCAGGTCTTCGGGACTTGCGGTGTCGATGGGCTCGCGGGGCCGCCTGAAGTGCTCGTTCTCGCCGACGACGACGCGAGCAGCGAGTATGTGGTGGCTGAGTTGCTCGCGCAGGCGGAGCTTCCAGGCGTTACGCGGCTCGCGGTGATCTCCGAGTCGCGTCCGCTGTTGGAGGCGATCGCGCAACTGATCGACACGCTCGATTTGCGAACGCTCGAGCGTCACGAGTTCGTCAGCCAAGCGATTTCGACGTACTGCCGGTTGATCGAGGCGACGTCGCGAGAAACGCTACTCGATTTAGTTAACCGATTCGCGCCGGCGTATCTTTCGCTACAGGTCCGCGATGCATCGGCCTACTTGGACCGGATCTATGCCGCAGGCACCGTCTTCGTCGGCGATATGACGCCGTTGGTGAGCGGGGAGTATCTTGCCGGCACCAGCAACGTGGCCCCGAGTTCGGGAACGGCGCGCTTCGCTTCCAGCCTTTCCTTGAACGACTTTACCCGCAGTTTCGCGGTGGTAGCGAACACGCCGGAGCGAATCGAAAGCGACGCTGCCGGGCTTGCGTCCCTCGCGGAGTACGACCGGCTGCCGCATCACGCGCACGCGGCGCGCATGAGATCGGGGAATTGAGTCCCGCGCCCCGGCTCGTAGCGTTCGACGTCGACGGAACGCTGGTGGGACGCGATCTAAGGATATCGAAAAGCGTGCGCGACGCCGTCGCCCGAATGCAACAGGCCGGTAGTGCGGGTTGTTTAGTTACGGGGCGAATGTACCGCGCAACGGTGCCGTTTGCTCGGGAACTCGGCTTCGATGCACCGCTGATCTGCTATCAAGGCGCGGCGGTCATCGATCCCACGAGCGACGACGTTCTCGCTCACCAAGCGCTGGCAAACGACGTGGTTCTCGATCTGGTTGCACTCGCGGAACACGACGGGATGCACCTGCAGCTCTACCGCAACGACGAATACTACTGCGAAACGCAAAACCAGTACTCCGAGCTTTACGCCTCGCTCTCGATGACGCAGCCCGTGTTCGTGCCGTCGCTGCGTGAGGCGTTTGCGTACAGTCCGGCGACGAAGGGCATTGTCATCGCCGAAGCGCCGATCGCAGCAGAATACGCACGGCGTCTGGCCGATACGCTCAAAGGACGCGCGAACGTTACGCGCAGTTTGCCTGAGTTCGTCGAGGTGTTCGATCCGTCGGTCGACAAAGGTTCGGCGCTTCGCTTCGTCGCGCACCACCTGGGCATCGCAATGGAAGAAACGATGGCGATCGGGGATTCTTGGAACGACCGGCCGCTGCTCGAGGCCGCCGGGTTCTCGATCGCGATGGGATCGGCTCCCCCAGAACTCAAGGACGTCTGCGATCGCGTAGTCGGCGACCTCGCGCACGACGGTGTCGCCGAGGCGATCGATAAATACGTGCTAGGCTCCGGATTTTCTTAGCGTGAGCCCGAAGCGGCGGCGCCGCAAGCCCACGGCGGTCGCTCGCGTTCGGCCCTTCTGGATGCCGATTGCGATCTGCACGCTGTTGCTGCTCGTAGCGATCGGTGTGGCGGCGACCTGGCCCGGCTTCGATCCGAAGCAGATAACGGTCACCGGAAATCACCGGGTGGGAAGCGACGAGATTTTGTCGCGCGCGGCGATCGCGCCGCACGTGACGATTTGGCTTCAGAATACCGGCGCGATCGCGCGGCGGA
>DATASC010000077.1:0-6070 GCA_036269355.1 Candidatus Cybelea sp.
GAGCCACTTGCAGAGCTTCTGCAAGGACGTAACGTACTTGCCCTCGTTGCGCAGCGGCGGAGGCGTGAACGGAGCCTTGATCTTTCCGCGTGTGGTGAGAAACCATAGCTGGTCGCTCGTAACGGGCGACTCGACCGGTGCACTCGCGCGCCACTCCGGAAGCAGCTCGTCGAGCGCGCGCGGATCCATGACGGCACCGGATATCCCGTGATGACCGACTTCGCCGCCCTTTTCGATGACGAGGATTTCGAGCGCCCGGCCGGCCGCTCGGGCGAGCTGTCCCAAGCGGATCGCGCCGGCGAGACTCGCCGGGCCGGCACCCACGAAGAGAACGTCGACTTCGAGGCGATCGCGTTCGGGCATCGTCGGCTAGTTACACGGCGCCGAATCGGACTCCTCAAGGAGCGCCCCGACGGCCGTACGCACGGCCGCCACGTGCATCGCGACCCGCGACTCCCACGGCGCGCGAAGCGGCGTTTCGAAGGTCAACGCGTGGCCCGCGCCCGCTCGCGCCATCGCGAGCGAGTACGATAGCCCTCCGAGAAGCGTGGCCTCGCGGAGCGCGTCGGCGACGACGCGTCCGGGTTCGCGCAAGCAATGCGCGTCGTCAAGCGGCCCCGCGAGGCCAAACGTAACGTCAAGCGGGTCGATCGGGAATCCACGCAATACGAGCTCCTCGATTACCCGCCGGCCGATCGCCCCGCCGCCGTACTCGTAACAGTAGAACCCCTCCGCATCGCAGTCTTCGTGAAGATCGAGCGAGAGCTCGGAAAGAGGGCCGCCCACGCTCAGCATAGCGCGCGCCTCCGGCGAGCGGCCCCGTCCGTCAAACGTGCGATTGACGTCGACGCCGTCGGCGCTCGCTCGGGTCGCGGCCGCGAACCCGCTCGGGTTAGTGCAGGGCCAAATCCGGTACGCGAACCGCGAGTCGAGCGCGTTCGTCTCCACGAGATCGAGCAGCGCCCATACTCCGGCCGGCTCGTCACCGTGTACGCCTGCCGCAATGCTCACCGTGCGGCGTGGGACGCCGGAGCCAAGCTCCACGACGAGCAGCCGACGGCCGGAAGAATCGCACGGCACTTCGCCGACCCGAAGCCCGCGCGTCGCCGGGAGCGCCTTCCAGCGCGCTTCGAGTTCGCGGTAGGTCCCGTCGCTCGGCGTCACGGAACCTAAAACCCGTGGACGAGAGAGTGCGTCGCAGCTTCGGCAGCGACAACAATGCGCCGGTCGCGCCGGAAATTTTCGAGGCGCTCGTAACGGCGAACCGCGGCGACGCCATTGGTTACGGCGAGGACGACTGGACCGCACGCGCCACCGCCCGATTCAAAGAGCACTTCGGGGAGCAGACCGAAGTCTTCCTGACGTTCAACGGCACCGGCGCAAACGTCGCTGCGCTCAGCTCCGTGCTGCGGCCGTGGGAAGCGGTGCTTGCGCCTGCCAGCGCGCATCTCCAGACCGATGAATGCGGTGCTTTCGAGCGCTTCAGCGGGTCGAAAGTTATCCCGATTCCAAGTAGCGACGGCAAGCTGCGGCCGTCCGACCTCGAGCCGTATCTGCGTGCGGGACACGACGTCCATTTTCCGCAGCCGCGCGCCGTTTCTATATCGCAGGCGACCGAGTTCGGCGGGGTTTACGAGCTGGACGAAATTCGCGCGCTGTGCGCGTTCGCACACGAACGCGGCTTGATCGTCCACGTCGACGGCGCGCGAATAGCCAACGCGGCGGTCGCGCTCGGAACGACGCTGCGCGGCGCTACGGTCGATCTGGGCGTCGACGTCCTCAGCTTCGGCGGCACGAAGAACGGCTTGATGCTTGGGGAGGCTATCTGCTTCTTCGACCCCAGCCTGCACGGCGGGGGGGCATCCTTCGTGCAGAAACAGGCGATGCAGCTGGGATCGAAGATGCGTTACCTCGCAGCGCAGTTCGACGCTCTCCTCGCCGGCGATCGCTGGGGAAATTACGCCTCGCACGCCAATGCGATGGCCGCCCGGCTCTACGAGGCCGTTCGGACGATCCCCGGCGTCCGGGTTACGCGGCCGGTCCGCTGTAATGCGGTCTTTGCGACCCTCGATCGCGAGGCGATCGAACGGATCCAGCGCGAGTTCTTCTTCTACGTCTTCGACGAGGCTCTCCCCGAGGTACGCTGGATGACGCACTGGGCAACGTCGCCGGAGGACGTCGACGAGTTCGCCGCCTCCGTCGCAAGGGCGTTGAGCGGTGCGGCAAAGAACGTTCCAAGCGAGGCCTAGGATGCCTCATCGGGACTCGCTGGAGGAGTTGAAAACATGAACGCTATGGCAAATACCGCCGAGGCGCTGGGCGAAGTGCGCAGGCACTGGGGCTGGTACCTGATCCTCGGAATCGCCCTTATCGTAATCGGCCTCTACTGCGTCTGGGCCGAAGGTATAACGACGGTCGTATCGGTGCTGGTGCTCGGAGCGATCCTCTTCGTCGCCGGAATTTTCCGAATCATCGGTGCCTTCATGACCCGCGGCGCGGGGCATATTATTCTGACGCTCCTCATCGGCGTGCTCGACATTATCGTCGGATTGATGCTGATGGAACACCCGGCGCTCGGTGCCGTGACCATAACGCTCTTTGTGGCGGCGCTCTTGGTTTTCTCGGGCGTATTTCGCTTCTTCTCGGCGCTGTGGCTGCAGATGCCGCAATACGGCTGGATCGCCCTCAGCGGCGTGATCAGCATAATCCTCGGCATCCTGCTCTGGACGCAATGGCCGATCTCCGCCATTTGGTTCATCGGGTATGCCGTCGGCCTGAGCTTCGTGTTCGAGGGAATCGCGTTCTCGTCGCTCGCGCTGAGGCTTCGCTCCGCCTAACGTGCTAGGCGGTCCAGTCGAGCATTCCGTTCCATTCGGGTTTCGGAAATCGCTGCTTCGACTTGATCGCCTCGACGTACTTGCGTTTGCCGGCGCGGTTGCCTTTGCCGAGCATCAGGCCGCCGACGAGTCGATCTTCCCAAAAGAAGAGCGCGCGATACCACTTTTTCTCTCGGTCGATCTTACGCGCGATCTCCAGGTCGGGGCGTAAGTCGGTTCCCAGCCCGAACTGCGTGATCGTCTGCCCCTTGAAGAGCAGCGACGAGTACTCCGGAACGTCGTGGTACTTCTCGCTCCCGCCCATCATGTTGAGTGCCACGACCTTCCCGTGCGCGCCGGCGTTGTTCCACGTCCCCATGCGGTAGCGAATCTCGAGGATCGGATCGTAAAAATCGGCGACGTCGCCGGCCGCGAAAATCCCTGGTATGCTCGTCTCGAGGCGATCGTCGCAGAGGATGCCATTCTTACTCGTCGCGATTCCCGAGCCGTCGCAGATCTCGGTGTTCATCGCCAGACCGAAACCATACGCGTAACACTCCGCCGAGATCTCTCCGGCGTTCGTGCGCACCTTCGTGACGACGCCGTTCGAACGTACGAACTCCTCGACTTCCTCACCGTAATGCATGTGCACGCCGTCGGCCGCCGCCGCGTCGTGCAGCAGCGCACCGGCCTCTTCGTCGATGATCCGGTGCAGGCCGCGCGGCCCACGCATGAGCCAGTGCGTCTCGAGCCCGCGCGAGGCAAATGCCTCGGCGAGTTCGTAGGCGATGAACGATCCGCCGATCGCGACGCCGGCCTTGCTGCGGTCGATCTGTTCGGAGATCGCGCGCGTATCGTCGAGATATTGAAAGGGGAACAGATTCGCCGCGCCATCGGATCCCGGTTTACCGGTGGGATTCGGACGGCCGCCGGTGGCGACGAGCAGCGCGTCGTAGGGATAGGACGCGCCGCCGGCTTCGACGATCCGCTCCTCGGGGACTATCCGCTCCACACGAGTGTCGAGGCGCAGCGCGATGCGGTGTTCCTCGTGCCAGGCGACGTTGCGAATCATCACTTTCGCCTCCGGAATCTGCTTGCGCAGCATCGGCGGCAACGAGATGCGATTGTAGAGCGTGTACGGCTCGTCGCCGAAGAGCGTGATCTCGCAGGCCGGATCGTGCTTGCGCAGCTGCTCGGCAGCCGTCGTCCCGGCGAAGCCGTTTCCAACGATGACGTACTTGCGAACGTCCGTGCTCGCGGCCCTATCCATGCAACCCCAACGCCACCATCATCGAAAAACCAACCTCCAACGCCCGCTCGTCGATGTCGAAGTGCGCGCTGTGGTGCGGCTCGAGCGCGTTGGGGCCGCGCGCGCCGAGTAAAAAATAGGCGCCGGGGCGCTGCTGCTGCATGAACGACATGTCCTCGGACCAGGTTACCAGTGGATGAGGATCGACGACGTTCCCCGCTCCGACGACGCGATCGGCCACCACGCGGACGACATCGTTCATCGCGCGGTCGTTGACCGTCGTCGGGTAGACCCAGGAATAGTCAAACCTGCCCTCCATGCGCATCGCGGCACAGAGGCCGCCGAGCAGACGCTCGATGCGCTCGGGCAGCGCTTTGCGAACCTCCTCGTCGAATGCCCGCACCGTACCTTGCAGCGTTGCGCGTTCGGGAATCACGTTGAACGTCGTGCCGGCGTGAAGCGAACCGACGGTCACTACGACCGGCTGCGCCGGGGCCACCTCTCGACTCGCAATGGTCTGCAGCAACGTCACTAGTTCCGCCGCACCGACGATTGGATCGACCGCCTTCTCGGGCATCGCACCGTGACCGCCTTGGCCGATGAGCTCGATGTCGAAGCGGTCGGACGACGAGAAGAACGCGCCGTCGCGAATGCCGATCTTCCCCGCTTCGAGTCCGCTGTAAAGATGGAGCGCAAACGTGCGGTCGACGTACGGATTATCGAGCGCCCCATCGTCGATCATGAGCTTGTTCCCTGAGTGTCCCTCCTCGCCGGGCTGGAAGCAGAACACGATCGTTCCGGGCACGTCGCGCTTGCGCGCCTGGAGCTCGCGTGCGGCGGCGAGCAGAATCGCCATGTGTCCGTCGTGTCCGCACGCGTGCATCACGCCCGCGCGTTGCGAACGGTACGACGCGTCGCTCTCCTCCTCCACGGGCAACGCGTCCATGTCGGCACGGAGCAGCGTGACCGGACCCGGCTGCGCGCCGCGCAGCGTCGCCAATATACCGGTCTTTCCGATGCCCGTGCGAATCTCGTCAAATCCAAACGCGCGCAGCTCGCGCTCGATGAACGCCGCGGTCTCGTGCTCCACCAGCGAAAGCTCCGGATGCGCGTGAAAATGGCGGCGATAGCGAACGAGCTCCCCCGCGGGAGCCTCGACCTCATGTCTTGCCAAAGTCAATTGGCTTGAACCATAGCTCGCCATCCTTGTAGTCGAAGATCAAATTAAAAGTGCTCAGCGTGTCGCGGCCGATTAGTCCGCCGTAATATCGTTCCTGTGCATAGTCGACGGTTGGCACGACTACCTGCACGTCACCGAAAATCCAGCCCCCGAGAACGATCGAGAGCGGGGAGGGCGCGTACCCCTGCGTTGAGAGAACGGCGCCCGCGGCAATCACGGACCGTAATCCAGGCGGATATCTATCTCACCGACGACCGGCGTGCACAAGAACTGCGCCGGCGTGTACTGATGGTTTTGGAGATTGCCCCGAGCCGCCGCGTCGAGAGCGTCGACGCCGCTCGACGCGAGCAATTTCTGCCCAACGTCACGGCCGTTTGAATCGATAAAAACGCGGTAATCCGTTGTCAGCGGCCGGTTCCCGAAGTGGCCCATCACACCGAGGTCGTTACTGCCGCCTCCGGGAGGACGGTACATCGCGCCGCACGACAGCTTCCCCAGCGACTGCAAATGCTTTGCTTCGATGCTCGCTACGCCGGACGGGGCGTCGGCGACCGGATCGTCGACCGGAAAGACGTAGGATGGGCACGCCACGCTCGCACCGCGATCGGCGGCATACGAATCGACGAAATAATACTTGATGGCATCCTTCGCGGGTAACGTGACGACGATTGGGTCCATCTGGCGATCGTTAATGGGCCCGGACAAATTCGTATCCGGAACCGTCGCGTCGTAGGCGTCCGTATCGCTCACGAGCGTCACGTGCGCCCCGAGCGTCGTCCCCTGTTGCGCGAAGAGCGTCAGGCCGTATCGGCCGGAATTGCCCAG
>DATASC010000078.1:0-4264 GCA_036269355.1 Candidatus Cybelea sp.
CTCAGGGTGACACTGTGAGTGTCGGCGCGAGCTACGCTGGGCAGCATGAATAGAAGCAACGCAGTGAGCACGAACGGCCACCACCCCCGCACGCGGGCCGCGAAGAGATAGAGCAGCGCACCGCAGAAGAGCCAGCCGACGCCGAGCGCAATCGCGCCCGCTCCCGATGCGAGGAAGGCCCAGATCCATCCGGCGAGCGCGACGAGCGCGGGGAGCGGGTAGAGCGGCATCATGAACGGTGACCGAACGCGCCGTGCCCGCAGCACGCCGAGCGCGGCGATCTGAGCGATCGCCTGAACGAGCACGATGCCCGCGGTAAGGAACGCGATCACTTGGTCGAGCGTGAAGAGGCTCGCGATTAGCGACAGGATGCCGATGACGATCAGCGCGACGTGCGGGATGTCCTTGGTGGGGTGGAGTCGAGCGAATGCCGGCAGAAACGCATCGTCGCGCGCGGCCGCATACGATATTCGTGAGAAGCCAAGTAGGTTGCCGTAGAGCGAAGCGAACGCCGTTACGAGCACGAGCAGCGTTACGCCGACGGCGGCAAGATGGCCCCAGGTTCGCTCGACGACGAACGAGCCGACGTATTGCGCTTGCGCTGTCGGTTGGCCGTGGGCGTCGAGCAGCGATTTCCACGGTACCGCACCCAGCACGCCGAGCTGCAGCAGAACGTAGAGCGCCGCCACGAGGACCACGGAGAGAAGGATCGCGCGCGGGATCGTTCGCTGCGGCTGCACGACCTCGTCGCCGAGCAACGCCGCATCGGCGTACCCCGCGTAGTCGTAGAGCGTGATGTAGAGCGCGCTGCCGAAGCCGGTAAGAAAGCCGGCTCCGAGGCTCACCGGGCCGCTAAGATGAAACGCTTGAGCAAAGTTTGCGTGTGAGAGTCCGGCGCATGCGACCAGCACGAGCGTGAGTACGGCGGCGACGGCAAGCACGGCCCCAGTCGAAGCGACCTGCGCGGTCCGGCGATAGAGCAGAACCAGCGTTAGAACGCCGACAGCGACAGCGACCGCATCGTGTGCGAGCCCGTTTGCGCCAATTGCCGGATCGAGATAGGCAGCGTAGTTCGCGAAGCCGATGTAGCCACTGGCCAACAGACATGGCGCCGCCAAAAGGAATTGCCAGTTGAAAAGAAACGCGAGGGCCCTCCCGGGACCATTTGGCCCGAAAACGTTTCGCAGATAGACATAGGTGCCGCCCGATCCGGGATAGTGCGACGACAACTCGGCCCACACGAGGCCGTCGCACATTGCGACCACGGCCCCGGCGATCCAGCCGGCGAGCGCGAGCGGACCGCCGAGCGCCGCGACGACCAGCGGAATCGTTACCAGCGGACCGATTCCAATCATCGTTATGACGTTAATCGATACCGCGGCGCGCAAATCGATCGCGCGTTTCAAATCAGCACCTCCGAGGCGCGACGATTTCGTTCGACGAAGCCTCCGGCCATGCCCGAGCGTTCAAATATCGCGCGCCTCCTCGCGCTTGACGGCGACGTGCGTATCGACTTTATCGACAGCGCCGCGCTGAAGGGCAATCCCCTCGGCGACCCCGCAACTCGGCCGGTAGCGGTCTATCTACCTCCCGGCTACGACCCGAACGGCTCGCGCCGCTATCCCGCGATCTACGTACTGCACGGCTACACCGGCGACGTTGCCGCGTTGATCTCGACGCGCCCCTGGGAGACGAACGTTCTGCAGTGGGCCGACCGCTTGATCCGCGAGAATCGTCTGCCGCCGGTCTTGCTCGTTCTCGTCGACGGGTTCACGCGGCTGGGCGGCTCGCAGTATGTCGACTCGATCCACAACGGCGCGTACGCGAGGTACGTCGTGCGCGACGTCGTCGGGCACGTCGAACGCGCGTATCGCGCGTTCGATAGCGAAGGCGGACGCGCGGTCGTCGGAAAGTCGTCAGGCGGCTTCGGCGCAATGCACTTGGTGCTCGAGCACCCCGGCACGTTCGCCGCATTCGCGTCGCACAGCGGCGATTCGTACTTTCGGTACGCGCATCCGCCGGCCTTTGCCACCGTTCACCGGTTGCTCGAAGCTCAGGACTTCGATATCCGCGCTTACGTCGAGGCGTTCGAGCGCAAGCACAAGCGCAGCATGGCCGAATATACCGCGATGGAGATGCTCGCTTACGCGGCCGCCTACTCGCCGCGCAGCGCGACCGCTTTCGACCTCGACCTGCCCTTCGACCGAGCTACCGGCGAGCTGCGCGACGACGTTTTCGCGCGCTGGCTCGCGCGCGATCCGGCCGAGCGGATTGCGACGCATCGGGCCCAGTTAAGCCGGCTGCGCTTACGCTATCTCGACTGCGGGAGGCGCGACGAATATAACCTCGATATCGGGTCGCGCGTGGTCGCACAGCGTATCCGCGACCTAGGCCTTTCGGTGCGCCACGAGGAATTCGACGACGACCACCGCAACGTCGGGTACCGGTACGAAATATCGCTTCCGGCGCTTGCCGCCGTCTTGGACAAGGAATGACGAAGGGGATCTTTCTCGGGCCGATCCTGGCGTTACTGGCCGTAGCGACGGCGAGCGCGCAGGTGGCCGAACCGACGCCGACACCGGATCCGCACTTGTATAGTGATCCGGCGATGTCGTTCACAGCGCCGCCCGATGCCTTGCTGATCGGTCGTCAAGAAGTACCGGTGACGCAGCTGAGTCAGGACTTGCAGCCGGTCGCGAGCTGGATACTCCATCCCGGTAAAGAGGACTCGCGGCTCATCCAGATCTCTATGGAGTCGTACACCGGGGCGCCGGATCAATGGGAAGGACAGTTCGAGAGCCAGACGCACGGCCAGCAAGACGGAACGCTGATCCGCAATAAGACGCCGATGACTCTACTGAATGGAATGCCGGCCTATTTTGTCGAGGTAGCGTACGGCAGCGGCTTCGATGCGAAGAAAGAGTACGCGATCGTCTGGGCCGACGGTCAGCGCGGCGTCGTTCTTTCAGAGACCGCGCGTCTCGGCGACGGCTCGCCGGAGGAAGCGAAGAGCATCCTCAAACAGGCGACGGCAACTCGCTATCCGGAATACGAGCCGTAGCCTCCAGAGCCTGACGCAGGTCGTCGAGCAAATCGCTCGAGTCCTCAATCCCGACGGAAAGCCGTAAAAGGCCGTCGCCGATTCCGCGGCGCTCGCGCTCTGCTTGAGGGATCGACCCGTGGGTCATGCGCGCCGGATGGCAAATCAGCGATTCGACGCCGCCGAGGCTCTCCGCCAAGCCGAAGTACCGTAGCCGGGCCGCGAAATCGAGAGCCCGCGCGGGCGGCCCTTGAAGCTCGAAGGAGAGCATCCCTCCAAAGCCGGTCATTTGGCGTTTGGCAAGTTCGTGCTGCGGATGCGAGCGCAATCCAGGATAATAGACGCGCGCGACGTCGTCGCGGCCGTCTAAGAACTCCGCGACGATCTCTGCGTTGCGCGCGTGCTCGCGCATTCGTAGCGCGAGCGTCTTTGCGCCACGCATCGTCAGCCACGCGTCGTGCGGTCCTGGAACGCCGCCGGCCGAGTTCTGGATGAAGCGAATCTGATCGTACAGCGGTTCGTCATCGGTAATCGCGACGCCGCCGATGACGTCGCTGTGGCCGCCGATGTATTTCGTCGTCGAATGCACGACGATCTGCGCGCCGAGGGCGAGCGGCTGCTGAAAATAGGGCGTTGCGAAGGTGTTGTCGACGACGACCAAAATTTGGCCGCGATCGGCGCTCCGGGAGGCGTGCCCAATCTCGGCGATGGCGGCAATATCGACGAGTTTCAGCAACGGATTGGTCGGAGTCTCGATCCAGAAGAGCTTCGTCGTCGGCCTAACCGCTGCGGCAACGGCACCGGGATCGGTCATATCCACGAAATCGAAGTGCAATGAGTAGCGCTCCAGCACGCGCGTAAAGAGCCGGTACGTTCCTCCATAGAGATCGTCCGAGACGACGACGTGGTCGCCGGCCGAGAGCAGCCCAAGCACTGCCGACGTCGCCGCCATGCCGCTGGCGAAGGCGCTTCCGTAGCGTGCTCCCTCCAGCGACGCGAGTTGCCGCTCGAGTGCGAGCCGGGTCGGGTTGATCGTGCGGCTGTAGTCGAAGCCGCGGTGCTCGCCGACGCGCGTCTGCGTGTATGTGGAAGTTTGATAGATAGGAACGATCGTGGCGCCCGTAGCGGGATCGGGGTCTTGCCCCACGTGGATGGCCCTTGTAGAAAACTTCATCTCACGTATTTATCCTGAGCGTGGCGAAGGACGCACGATCTCAGAGCTGG
>DATASC010000079.1:0-15657 GCA_036269355.1 Candidatus Cybelea sp.
CGTTGCGCCTGCACGAGCTGGGGCGACGTTTCGAGCTCCGCAGCGAAACGATTTTGGACGTAATGAACGGCGACGTCGTGCTGCGCGTCAGCGGCCTCGACCCGCATGCCTTCGGCACGAAGGTCGAAGCCTTCGACGACGCGCTGCACGAGATCGAGCCGCGCGCGCAGGTCGTCGCGAGCGAGCATCCTCGGCGCGCCTCGCTTCAGGTATGGGGCGCGGACCCGCCGGCGATCGAGCACATGCGCGCACTCAAAGCGCGCTTCGATCCCAACCGCACGCTTAACCCCGGTTGCTTTGTGGGAAGAATCTAGCGCATATGCGCATTCTGCTGCTCGGTGCGTCGGGATTCGTGGGCAAGCATCTCTCCGCCGCGTTGCGCGCACGCGGCGACGAGACGATCGACGGATCGCTGCGCGATCCTGCGGCTGCTGCACGGAGCGCGGCGCAATGTGACGCGATCGTCAACCTCGCCGGCGAGCCGATCGCACAGCGCTGGAACGACAGCGTGAAGCAACGCATCGAGGCAAGCCGCGTCGAGGCGCCGCGCCGGTTCATCGAAGCCCTATCGGCGGTCGAGCGCCGCTGCACGGTCTACGTGAGCGCGTCGGCAATCGGCTACTACGGCACGAGCGAAACCGAGACGTTCGTGGAGTCGAGCCCACCCGGAGACGATTTCCTCGCGCGCGTCTGCGTAGGTTGGGAGCGCGAAGCGCAGAAGGCCGCGCAGCTCGGCATGCGCGTCGCAGTGGTGCGAACCGGGGTCGCGCTCGGGGACGACGGCGGCGCGCTTGAGAAGATGCTTCCGCCGTTTCGCGCCGGCATCGGCGGCGTCGTCGGAAGCGGTCGCCAGTGGATCTCGTGGGTTCACATCGCCGACCTCGCCGGCATCTATCTCAGGGCAATCGATAGCGTCGAAGGGCCGCTAAACGCGACGGCCCCCTATCCGGTGTCGAACGCCGATTTCACTCACGCACTCGGCAAGGCGCTGCATCGGCCGACTCTGCTTCCAGTTCCAACCCTCGCGCTGCGCGCGATGCTCGGCGAGGGCGCCGACATGCTCCTACAGGGACAACGCGTACTGCCGCAGCGAACGCAGGAACTCGGCTACCGCTTCGCGTTCGAGCACCTTACAGACGCGCTAGCGAATCTACTTTGAACTCGAGCGCCTCTAGGTATTTTTCGGCGTCCATTGCGGCGCGGCATCCGGCGCCCGCTGCGGTAATGGCCTGGCGATAACGGTGGTCGTTGACGTCGCCGGCGACGAAGACGCCTTCGACGTTCGTGCGGCTGCCGTCGGGAGAGGCCACATAGCCGAGATCGTCGAGATCGAGCTGCCCGCCGAAGACGGCCGTGTTCGGGGTGTGGCCGATCGCGACGAAGAGCGCGTCCGCGGCAATCTCAAACGTATGTCCGTCGCGCGTGTCGCGCAAGCGCAATCTGGTTACGTGGGTTTCGCCCTGAACCTCGTCGACGACCGCGTTCCAGATAAAGTCGACCTTCTCGTGCGCGTGCGCGCGGTCGGACATGATCTTGCTCGCGCGCAGACGGTCGCGGCGGTGAACGATCGTCACCTTGCTGCCGAAGCGCGTCAGGAAAAGCGCCTCTTCGAGCGCCGAGTCGCCGCCGCCGACGACGACGATGTGTTTGTCGCGGAAGAAGGCGCCGTCGCAGGTCGCGCAGCTCGAAACGCCGCGGCCCCGCAACCGTTCTTCGCCGGGAATATCGAGCCACCGCGCGCTCGCGCCGGTTGCCACGATGACCGTTTCGGCCTCGTACTGCGCGTCGTCGGTCCGCACCGCCAGCGGATGTTTTGAGAAGTCGACCGAAACGACGTCGACGTTCTCGATGCGAGCTCCAAAGCGCTCCGCTTGCTCGCGAAATTTTATCATGAGCTCCGGACCGAGTATGCCTTCCGGAAACCCCGGGTAGTTCTCGACATCGGTCGTCAACATGAGCTGGCCGCCGTAGAGTCCGCCGGCGAGAACCAGCGGCCGCAGGTTCGCGCGCGCGGCATAAACTGCGGCGGTAAGTCCGGCCGGGCCGGAGCCGATGATGATGAGTCGTTCCACTTCATGCTTCGACTCCGCTCAGAGCGGCTAGGTTTCCTGCGAAGGGCAATCTCGTTGCAGCCCCGAGCGCTCCGGCGTCGAAGACGGGCGCTATATGGGCGACGTACGGATCCCGCTGGAAGACACGTTTGGCGACATCGTGCGCAAGGCGATGCGCGGTATCGGCATCGATGAAGGGCAGCTCGCAAGCGCCTCGGGCGTTCCCGCTGCGGAGATTACGCGCTGGATCAAAGACGAGGGCGCGGCCGACGACGGCCAAGCGCGCGCGCTGGCGACGGTGCTCCACCTCGACGGCGGGAAGCTCGCCGATAGCGCGGCGGGACGCTGGGAGCCGCCGCCGATCGAGCTCGCGGGCATTCGGCACCATCCGCAACTGCCGCATCCCAGCAATGGTTACGTCTTCTTCCTCGACGGCGGACGCCGGGCCGCGCTCGTCGACCCGGCCGGCGTTCCCGAAAACCTGCTGCGAATTTTACGCGATGGCCACTACCATCTGCAGTATATTCTCATAACGCACAAGCATCCCGATCACTGCGATGCCACCGCCGAGGTGGCGACTGCGTTCCCCGATGCGCAAATAGTCATGCACCGGCTCGACGTGGGCGCGATCGGGCCGCTGGCGGAAAAAGCTCTGCTCGTGCGCGACGGCGACACGCTGCCGTTCGGCGATGGCTCGACAATTCGCGTGCTCCACACGCCCGGTCACACCGACGGCTCGTCGTGTTACATCTTCCAAGACGCGGTCTTCTCCGGCGACACGCTCTTCGCCGCAAGCGTCGGCGGCGCGTACGGCGACGCGAGTACCTACGGCGACATCCTCAACAGCGTTCGCAGCAAACTCTTCAAGCTTCCCGACGACACCGTCGTCATGCCGGGCCACGGGCCGCCGACGACGATCGCCCTGGAGAAAGAGCACAATCCGTTCTTTTGAGTCGATCGACGCGTACGTCCGCGCGCAGCCGGAAGCAGTCGGCATCTTGATCGAGCGCGTGCGCCGTGCGATTCGTAGCGCGGTTCCCGACTGCGACGAGACGATCGCCTACAACATTCCGACATGTAAGCTGAAGGGCTCTACCGTTCTTCATTTTGCCGCGTGGAAAAACTTCGTCTCGCTCTATCCCGCCAACTCCCGAGTCGTCGCGGAGTTTGGAGACGAGCTCGAGCCGTACCTGGTTGAAAAGAGCACGCTGCGCTTCCCGATTACCGAGGCGCTGCCGCTCGATCTGATCGAACGGATCGCGAAGTTTCGCGCGGGCGAGATCGCCGCGCGCAGCCGTGGTTAAGCGCTAACCGCGGTAGGCTTCGGGCACGCGGACGCTGGCGCCGCTGTCGACCGCGATGGTCGCGCCGCTGCGTTTCGGAGCGCCGCCCGACTCGCGAATGAGTTCGAACTGCAGCACCGCGAGACCCGAGGAGGGTAACGTGACGTCCAGACGCTGCGGCGAACAGAGTCGCGGCGTGCAAAAGGCCGCCAGCCACCCGGACGCAACGTTCTTGGCGCTCAGGTGAAGCACGTCGTTCGGCCTGCCGCTAACCTCGAGACGGTATTTCGCCGCGGTGAGACTCGTCGTCTGAAAGTCCGAGCCGGTCCAGGGTTCGATCGCGAGGTGCGGCTGCGTCTGGGCGAGTGCGAGCAGCATGGCGAAGAAAAGCATCACGTACGCAGTTTATAACCGATCGCCGTCATGCGCAAGACGATTGCCAGCGCAATCGCCGCAAGCAATGCGATCATCGCGATGGAGAATGGAAGCGGAAGGTCGCTCTGCCCCGTATAGCTGCGGCGAAACGCATCGATCGTGTAGAAAATTGGATTAAAAAGTTCGAAATTCCGCAGCGCCGGTGGAAGCATGGCTGCCGACGTGAAGACGCCGCCCACGAACGTAAGCGGCGTGATGACAAACGTCGTGAGGATCGCGATGTGATCGAACTTGTCGGCGAGCAGACCGAAGATGAGTCCCAGCGCCGAGAACAATATCGAGACCATCACGATCACGCAGACGTAAAGTGGCCAGTCTTGCGGTACCGTGTGAACGAGCACGACGCCCAGCGCCGTAATGAGGCCCGCGATCAGCAGCGCACGAACCAGGCTTCCCAGCACGTATCCAGAGACGATCTCGGCGGCCGACATCGGTGCGATCAGCAGCTCCTGGATCGAGTTCATGAAGCGACCCTGAAATAGCGAGCTCGAACATTCGCCGTACGACGAATCGATGACTTGCAGCATGATCAAGCCCGGAATGATGAACTGCACGTAGCTGACGCCTTGGACGCTCGGAATGCGGCTGCCCAACGCCAGACCGAAGACGAAAACGTAGAGCAGCGTCGTGATGATCGGCGGCCAGATCACCTGGTTGATGATCTTGAGGCTGCGGATCATCTCGCGCTTTACGAGCGTCCAGAGTGCGTTCGGGTTAATTGCGCATCAGCTCCAGAAAGACGTCTTGCAGCGAGGCTCCGTCGGCAACGAGTTCTTCGGTCGGCTTTTCGGTCACGATCCGGCCGTTGCGAATGATTGCGATCCGCTTGCAGAGCTGCTCGGCCTCCTCGAGATAGTGCGTGGTCAAGAAAATCGTCAGCCCGTCGTCGTTGAGCGAGCGCAGCCATTGCCAAAGCTCCAGCCGCAGCTCGACGTCGACGCCCGCAGTCGGCTCGTCGAGGATCAATAGGTGGGGCTGATGGATTAGCGCGCGAGCCAGCGACAGCCGGCGCTTCTGGCCGCCCGAAATTTTTGTGTACTCCAGATGCGCGTGCGAGGTAAGGCCGAAGCGCTCGAGCAGCATGTCCGCGCGCTCCGCGACGGCCTTGCCGCGCAATCCGTAATAGCCCGCGGCAAAGATCAGCACGTCTCGCAGCGAGAGGTATCGGTCGAAATTGTACTCCTGCGGCGATAGACCGACGAGGCGCCGAGCACGCCGCCAGTCGTGCTCGTTGTCGTGACCGAAGATGCGGATGCTGCCGGAGCTCCTGCGCGCGAGTCCGACGATCGCATTGATCGTCGTCGTCTTTCCGGCACCGTTCGGGCCGAGAAACCCGAAGAACTCTCCCGCGCCGACGCGCAGAGAGATGCCGTCGACTGCGGTAAACGTGCCGTACCGCTTCACGAGGGTGTCGACCTCGACGGCGGGGGCGGCGGCTATGGAATCGAGTTCTTTAATTGTTTGTACCGATGGCGGCGGAGGGTGGTGATAAGCTCTGCACTTCCCGGAATCCCGCAATCGACCAGTTGGGTTGCAACCTTCTTCACGTCGAACGCGACCCGGCGATGTTTCACTTGCCATCCGCCGTCGCGTTCGGTGAATATCGCATAGCAGGCGCGCGGATCGCCATCCTTAGGTAAGCCCGCCGACGATACGTTGACCAGGAGCTTCCCGCGCCAGTTGCGCGCGAAGGGAATGTGCAGGTGGCCGAAGGCAATCGCGGTCGCGCCGTCGTCTCCGATCAATCGCCGGAGCGCGCGGTCGTCGGCATCGGGCCAGATGTACTCGTCGTCGCTCACGACGTTGGCGTGGACGATCAAAAGCTGATTGCCGTCCTCACCGATCCGCATCGCGAACGGTAGATCCTTGAGCCACGTAAGCCAGCGCTCCCCGATCTCGCGCCGCGTCCACGCAATCTGTGCCGTCTCGCTTGCGTCGAACGCCTTACTCGGGGTCTCTTCCACCAAAAAACGATCCTTGTTGCCGTACACGCACGCCGCGCCGATCTCGTCAATCCGCTGAAGCACCTTCTTCGGCTTGGGGCCGTCCAAGCAAAGATCGCCGGCAACGACGATCGCATCCGCGCCTCCCTGCGCTTCGAGATCGGCCAAGCACGCGTCCAGGCCTAAGAGATTTCCGTGAATGTCGGAGAGCACGGCGATTCGCATGCCGCCGGCGCTATTCGCGCTGCAGCGCGATCGTCAACATCGACGGCGTGAGACCGAGTTTCGTGAACTCGTAGAGATCGAGTGCCTCGACGGTTATTCCGGCACGTCGCATCGATGAAAGCGCGGTGCGATAGCGAATCTCCGCAATCACGTGCCGATCGTCGATCGGAAGCACGCCCGCTGCCTGTCCCTCGCCGAGTTCCAGCACGACCGTGCGAAAACCCGCGAATGCCTTCGGATCGGCCATGCCGGAAGCGACGACGATCGTATCGCTCGCGGCCGCACCCGCGACGGAACGCAGCGATCCGACGCCCGGCGCGAGCGGAACCTCCACGACGCGATATCCGTGCGCGCTCGCCAATTGCGCGAATCCGCCGCGGCCGAGTTGATTGCCGCGGGTTCCGGCGCCGACGAACGCGGTCTTCCCCGCAAGCAATATGTCGTTGCCGTCGAGCAATGCGGGCGCGGCGATGTGGCCCGCCAGCGGCACGTCCATGCGCCCAAACTCCGCTTGCATGCGATCGACTTCGGCGCGCCGCGAGAGCGGCGTCAGCCGCATGAGCGCCGCGCCGTCTTCAAAAACGACCGCGGCATCGCCGGCCGCTGCTTCGTAAGGGTCCGCGCTGTGCGATTCGATTACCGTCGTTTCTACGCCGAACGATTCGAGCGTCTTGCGCAAAACGTCATGCTGCTCGCAGGCTCGCGCATATATCGCTCCCGGTTCGCCGATAAGCGGCTCCGCGCGCTCGATCGCCGGCGCCGGGCGGACCAGGACCGCCGCGCACAATCGTCCCGTCGGCGTCGTCACTAGACGCCGGCCATAGTTCACGCCGTGCCCATGGTGTACGGTCATTGAGTACCTCGCGCCTGATACGGCTCCGGTGACGGAGCGTCGGTGAAGAAATCGGCCAGATCGGTGGCGAGCAAGTCGCTCAGCGCTAGTGGTGGGAGATTGAAGATCTCTTCCTCCGTCTTCAGTACGCTCGCCGTGCTGAGGTGCGTCTCACCGACGTAGCCGCGCCGCGCGAGCGGGGAAACGACGAGTGCATAGGTACGCAGCGCGTTCACATGATCTCCTGCAGCCGGCGCATCGTGCGGCACGATGAAAATGACCGTGGAGCTCCAATGCGGCGTGTGCGATACGAAGTCGACGATCGATCCGAGCGCCCGATCGACGTCCGAAGCACCCGCTGCGCCGCCCGCCGCGGGCAGCGAAACGTACGTAAACGCCGGCACGCTGTCGTTCTGTACGTACCGCCCCATGTCACGCACGAACTCCTCTGCCCGAGCCGCAGCCGTGATCTTCGGGTTCCAACCGGCGTAGCTCAGGTCGACGTTTCCGTTCAGCGCCGCGAGCGCCGGAACGTCGAGGTGGTAAGCCGTTCCGTCATACCCTGAGAGCCGCAGGAGGCCGCCGTAGTCGCGGAACGGGATGCCCGCGCGAGCCAGCGCGTTGAAGAGGTAACCGGTGCGGCCGTAATCCTCGGGATCGTCGCCGCGATCGCTCGTTGTATTTACCGGTTTCGCAGCTGTGGTGATTTGTTGATAGAGCGTGGCCTCGCCCTCGGTAGCGAAGGTCCTGGCCACGTCCGGGTC
The DNA here is from genome assembly GCA_036269355.1 of Candidatus Cybelea sp. GTDB lineage: Bacteria > Vulcanimicrobiota > Vulcanimicrobiia > Vulcanimicrobiales > Vulcanimicrobiaceae > Cybelea. The sequence continues at coordinate 7,534 of DATASC010000079.1, forward strand.
GGGGTCGGCGGCGTAAAAGTTGTCGGCGACGGCGTAGGTGCCGGCAAGGGCGTGCAGGTTCGGCGTCACGTTCTCCGGGTAGAGGCTGAGGCTCGCATCGCCGTTTCCGTGCGCGTTGCCCGTGCCGTCCTTGAGGTCGCCGAACATTGCGTCGTAGCCCTGCGTACCGACGGCGATGTAGACGACATGATCGATCGACTCGCTTCGTTTATTCGAGCGCAGCGGCGGGATGACGGGATTGAACCGAGCGATCGCGGGCGTGCGGTTGTAGCGCAGCGCATCGAGCGTCGCGCGCACCAAATAGGTGCGCTTAAGGTCAACGCGCTGCAGAACCCCCCAGCCGTTCACGCCCTTACTATTCAATACATAGAGGTAGCGACCATCGTGCGAGATGGCAAGGGCGACCGGATACCATGCCGTCGGAATCAAACCGTAGCGGTATCGAGTCGAGCGCTGCGCGTCGAGCACCGCGATCGAGTTCAAGCCGGCGAGTGCGACGTAAAGCCGCTTTCCGTTCGGACTGAGCGCCTCGGCGCTCGGCTCCGCGCCGTACGGAGCGCCGGGATAGAGGCGAAGATCGAGACCGCGGACGACGCGCGGCTCGCTCCCGAGCGAGACGACGGCGATTCGATCGACGTTGGCGAGAGCGACGTATGCAAGGCTGCCGCTACGCGTGATTAGGGTCGCCGCGGGCGCCGCGCCGCCTACGATCTGCGCCCCGTCGGGCGCGGGATCCATGGGCACCACCGCGGGATCGCTCAAGCTTCCGTCGCCCGAACCGAACACGGTGAGTGCCGAGGATTTCGTCGCATCGAAGGCCGGTTGCGAAAACTGCGGCACCGATGCCGGCGGAACGACCGGCGCGTAGTTCGAAAGTCCCGTTCCGGCGACGAGAACGTTGCGCGAGCCGGCCGCAACATATAGTGGGAAGTCGCCCACGGGGAGCGTGTTTGCAATCGTGCGTGATGCAAGATCGATCGCTATGAGGGCGTTTCCGGCGTTATCCACCACGTATGCGGTGCGGCCGTCCGGTGCGATTGCGATTTGCGCCGGAAGCGGCCGGCGGTTATCCGTGGCCGCCCGAAGCGCAATGGGCGTGCCGACCGGCGTGAGTGTGCCGGAGGCGTCTAAATCGAAGACGCGCACGGCGCCGGCAGCCGCGTCAGAGGCGAGTACGAGCGTCTGCGACGAATCGTTAGGGTCACGCGCTGCCGCGACGCCGACGAAAAACGATGCCTGCGGATCCTTATATTCGCCGGCGACGCGCATCGTCTTCACGTTGACAACGGATAGTGAGGAGTTGGGAGGGGCAGCATCGTTGGAAACGATCGCGTATCGCTCGTCGGGCGTCAACGCAAAGCCAAGCGGGTTGGCTCCGACGAACACGTTCGCACCGGCCGGTGCCGCGATTCGTCCGTTGGGAAGAATAGCGGTAGTCGGATGAATTTTGTCGGGACCGGTCGGCCGAATGCCGGCCGGTGCCGAATAGACGATGAGGGGAGCCGGCCGACTCCCCGCACCCAACAAAACGGCGGCGAATAGCGCCGCTGCGATAGGCCTAGACGACACGGGAGGTAAGCCATTATCATGCGGGCTGCGGGGCCCCTGCCGAATGACGGAAACGTCGCTGCGAACGGTGACGCACGCATCCTTACGGTTGCCACTGCGGTGCCTCCTTACGAGTTGGGTCAAGCCGACGTCATGCGCCGAATCGAGCTCGCGCTCGGCCCTCGTTCGCGCGAAATCGTGCGTCTGCTCCCCATGTTCGGCAATACGGGCATCGAACGACGCTACTCGTGCGTACCTATCGAGTGGTACGAGCGGCTCCACGAATGGCCGGAGCGCAACCAAGTGTATCTCGACTCGGCGCTCGACTTGCTCGAGAAGGCAACGCGCCGCGCCCTCGAACGCGCGCACCGGCTGCCGGAAGATATCGATGCAATCGTCGCGGTCTCGACCACTGGAATCGCGACGCCGAGTCTCGACGCGCTTCTGATGGAGCGCATGGGTCTGCGCCGAACGGTGCAGCGGCTGCCGATCTTCGGCTTGGGTTGCGCCGGCGGAGCGATCGGCCTGGCTCGTGCTGCGGCAATCGCGCGCACGCAGCCCGGTGCGCTCGTGCTCTTTCTCGTGGTCGAACTCTGCGCGCTCTGTTTTCGCCGCGACGACTTTTCAAAGAGCAACATCGTCGCTACCGCGCTTTTCGGCGACGGCGCCGCGGCCACGCTAATATCGTCGGACTGTGACGGGCCCAAGATCGCGGGAAGCGGCGAGTACACCTGGCCCGATTCGCTAGACGTCATGGGTTGGGAGGTCACCGGCGAGGGGCTCAAGGCGATCTTCTCGCGCGACATTCCCGAACTCGTCACGACGAAGCTCCACGACGTAGCGGTCGACTTTCTCGCGGAACGCGGATTGACGCTGCGCGAGGTCGACGCGTTTATTTGCCATCCCGGCGGCGCGAAGGTACTAGATGCGTTAGAGGTCGCGTTCGAGCTGGAGTCGGGATCCCTTGAAGCATCGCGCACCGTGCTTCGCGACTATGGGAACATGTCGGCGGCGACGGTGATGTTCGTTTTGGAGCGCGCGATCGGCAATGGCAAGCCCTGGAACCGCGCGCTCGTCAGCGCGCTCGGCCCGGGGTTTACCGCGGGCTTCACGCTTTTGGAACGCTAATTGGTCCTCTGGATCGTGCTCGGGCTCGTGGCGCTTCAGCGCGTCGTCGAGCTGTTCTTCGCGGCGCGCAACACGCGCCGCCTCTTGGCTCGCGGCGGCGTCGAAATCGCCGGCGTGCAATATCCGTTCATCGTGCTGCTCCACGCAGCGTGGCTGGCGAGTATGGCAATCTTCATCCCGTCTTCCACGGTGCCGAATTGGTGGTGGCTCGGCGTCTACGCGCTTCTGCAGCCGCTCCGCATTTGGACCATTGCGTCACTCGGCCCGTACTGGACGACCCGAATTATAACGGTTCCCGGCGCTCCGCTGGTGCGCCACGGCCCCTATCGGATATTGCGCCATCCGAACTACGTCATCGTCTGCGCGGAAATCTTCGTCCTTCCGTTCGCTTTCGGAGCGATCGAGATCGCGATCCTATTCTCATTCTTCAATGCCGCGTTGCTCTCGTGGCGAATCCGAACGGAGGAGCGCGTTCTGATTAGTCGACGGGACCGCTATCCGGAACGGCGCGCATAATTTCATGGGCGAGCGTATTTGGATCGCCGTCCGACAACTGAACTGCGATTCGAGGAAAGCGTTCGCCGCGCGTTTCGACGACCAGACATTCGCCTTCCCCGACGTCGACGAAGATGAGACCTTGGGGATTTGCGAAGATCCCGGCCGATTTCATGAATCCCCAGTTAGTGCCTTTCAAGTCGTACTGAAGCTCCAAGTCCTCGAGGTCGCTCACGTAGGCATTCGTTACGTGTGACAACGGAATATGAAACGAACCATGGAATGAAAGCAGCGAGTCCAAAAGCGAAAGGTTGACGTTCAAGATACCGTTGTCAATCGTGACCTTGGCCATGGATCCTCTCTTTTCAGCGCTCCCTTTCCGGAGGACCTCAGCTTCTCGCGTTCCCGTTGCAAGCCTTCCGAGGACCTAGCTATCCCTAGCGAGATCGCTGCACTCTGGGTGGGGTCACGACCGGCGCTGGGCCTTCGTTATGACTTGCGTGATGCTCGGATTACTACTTCTGCTCTCGGAGTTTATGTTTTGGCCATTTCCATCGGACTGGGGAGCGAGCCTGAGCAATGCGACGGTTCGCGGAACGGTGGTCGATGAAAGCCGGCGCGGCGTATCCGGGGCGACCGTCTACGCCGTCTCGAACGTCGACGTTGCGCAAACAACATCGGATTCAGATGGTGAGTTTATCTTTCTCACCTTGTTGCCGGGCTCGTACCGCCTCTGTGCGTCAAGCCCGGGCTACGCCTTGGACTGCTCCCCTCGCGGCTCCGAGCCGGAAGAGCTGCTTGCCGGTTCCGAGTACGAGGCGATCGTTAAAGTTTCCGGCGCGATCCGATAAGGTAACTCAGCGCACGACCGAGCCGCGCGATCCCTTCGCGCGCGGCTTCGTCGTCGAGATGTCCGAAAGACAACCGCAAGGCCGGCGGACCGCTGCGTGTCGGATAGAATGGCTCGGCCGGCATGACGAGCACGCCCTCGCGCGCGCACGCGTCGAACGCCGCTTGGGTCGAGATGCGCGCTGGTAGCGGTAGCCAAACGTTGACTCCGGCGCCGGGGGAACGTACCGTCGTCCAGCCGACCACGGCGGACAGCGCCTCGACGAACGCGTCGCGTCTTTTCCGGTAAAGCGCGCGCGTGGCGCGAAAGTGTCGCGCGCACGCCGGGCTTTCCATGAATCGCCAGAGCGCGCGCTGCGTGAGCGTTGATGTAAAGACGTCGGCGCGGATCTTCGCCGCCTCAAGCGCCTCGGCGATGCCGCCCTTCGCATAAAGATAGCCAATACGCAGCGCCGGAAAGATTGACTTCGATAGACTCTCCATGACGATCACCCGACCGTCGCTGTCGTGCGCCGCCAGGGGCGCCGGCGCGGATGCGTCGTACGTGAGCTGCCAGCCCGTTTGATCTTCGAGCACGACGACGTCGTAACGCCGCGCGAGCGCGACGATCTGCTTCGCGCGCCGGGCCGGCAGCACCGCACCGGTTGGATTTTGCGCGATCGGATTGACGTAGAATAACCGCGGCCTGTACTCGGCAAAAACGCGCTCGACGTCGTCGACGCGAACGCCGTCATCGTCGCCGCGTACTTCGACGTACGTGACGCCGCGCACGTCGAAGACGCCCAAACTTCCCCAGTACGTCGGGCTTTCGCTCGCGACGACACTGCGTTCGTCGAGCAAAACCGTCGCCACGATGTCCGCGGCCTGCTGCGCGCCCGAGCAGACCGTCACGTCGCCTGCCTCGGCTCCGCAACCGCGCCCGCGTAACAACGCGGCAAGCTTCGCACAGAGATCGCGATCGCCGGTCGAAGAGCGGTACTGCATCAGTTCGGCCGAGTCGTCGAGCAGCGTCCGGTGAAACGCGCGCGCAAAGTCGTGAAGCGGGAACGTCTCCGGCGCAGGGTGTCCGCTGGCCAGGGAGATCGCGCCCGGCTCGGTCGCGGTCGTCAAGCGTTCCATAACGCCTTCGAGTCGCGCTCCGCGGGCGAAGCGTCCGACGTCGGGCTCCCAGCGCCGCGCGAATGGCTCGATGCGATCCGGAGGCACGGCCACGTAGGTGCCTTTCCCCGGACGAGCGGTCGCGCGTCCGCGGGCGCGGAGCAGTTCGTACGCTTGCGAGACCGTTACCATCGCGCAGCCAAGGGAGTGTGCCAGATCGCGCATGGCGGAAGCCGGTCGCCGGGGCGGAGATTATCGTTTTCGATCGCGCCGACCACTCCGTCTGCAAGCTGCACATAGAGCGGTCGCGGATCCCGGGGATCGAGCTTCAGCGAGAGCGCAGCTGCGTCAGACGGTTGCGCCGAAACCGTCTCCTTCGGTGGTCGCCGGCATCCGCCGTGCGATGCCTTCTTCGGTCGCGGCGCTCGCGACCGCTTTGGCGACCGCGTCGACGACGCGCGTATCGAAAACACTTGGGATGACGTACTCGGGACTGAGTTCGTCTGGCGTCACGATCTCGGCGATCGCGAAGGCGGCGGCGAGCTTCATTCCCTCGGTAATTCGCCGCGCGCGCACGTCGAGCGCACCGCGAAAGATTCCGGGAAACGCGAGCAAGTTGTTGACCTGATTCGGAAAGTCCGAGCGTCCCGTCGCGATGACGGCTGCGACCGGAGCCGCCACGTCGGGCATGACCTCCGGATTGGGATTCGCCATTGCGAACACGATCGGATCGCGTCCCATGCCCGCGATGTCCTGCGGCTGCAAGATTCCAGGTGCCGAAACGCCGATGAAGACGTCGACCCCTTCGAGTACCTCGCGCAGCGAACCGCGGCGGTTTTCGCGATTGCAATGCTCGGCGAGCCAGCGCCAATGCGGGTTCTCGTAGCGGTCGGTGCGGTTGAGCGCTCCGACCCGATCGACCGGAATCACGTCGCGCACGCCGATGCCGAGCAGCATCTTGATCGTCGCAGTACCGGCGGCGCCGCTCCCCGAGACGACCACCTGCAGGTCTTCCAAGCGTTTTCCGACCACGCGCGCGGCATTGATTAGCGCGGCCATGATGACGACCGCGGTGCCGTGCTGATCGTCGTGCATCACGGGAATGTCCAGCGCCTCGACGAGACGCTGTTCCACCTCGAAGCAACGCGGCGCGCTGATGTCTTCGAGATTGATGCCACCAAAGACCGGCGCGATGCGAATGACCGTCTCCACGATCTCGTCCACGTCTTTGGTGTCGAGGCAGATCGGAAAGGCGTCGATGTCGGCGAACTGTTTAAAGAGCATCGCCTTGCCTTCCATCACCGGCAAGGCGCCGAGCGGCCCGATGTCGCCGAGTCCGAGCACGGCGGTCCCATCGGTAACGACCGCAACGGTGTTGCGCTTGACGGTCAGCTGGAAGGCTTTGCTCGGATCGGCCGCAATCGCCATCGAGACGCGGGCGACGCCCGGCGTGTAAACGGTGGAAAGATCCTGGCGGCTCTTGATGGTGATCTTCGGATCGATGCGGATCTTCCCGCCGATGTGCGCCAGAAAGGTGGAGTCCGCGGCAAAGATGATGCGCGCACCATCGATCGTCTCGACGGCACGCCGCACTTCGTTGGCGACCATATCCGAAGGCGCTCCGATCGTGACGTCGCGCACGATGCGCGTTCGTCCGACGGTATGCATGTCGACGGCGCCGATTGCGCCGCCGGCGTCGCCGATCGCATTCGCAAGCGTACCGAAAGCGCCGGGCTCGTTCGGCATGTCGATGCGAAGCACCATCGTCAAGCTAATCGCTGGTTGGCCGCTCATGCTCATCGTTCTAGTTCCCGCTGACGGTCATCTCGGCGACGCGAAACGACGGCGAGACGACGGGACCGTCGAAACGAAGATCTCCGGCGATCGCGTCGATGCCCGCCAGTATGTCGGGGTATTGGCCTGCGATGGTAAACTCATCGATCGGATAGGCGAGTTCGCCGCCCTCGATGAAAAAGCCGCGCGCACCGCGGCTGTACGTGCCCGACGCGTGTTCGGTCGCGAAGCCGATCGTATCCATCACGAGCACGCCGAGCGGCGTCGCTCCGATCAGCTCGGGCAGCGAGAGCGTTCCGCCCTCCAAGTAAAAGTTCGTGGGCCCGATTCCTCCGCCGGTAGAGTTGCCCGTGCTCGCCGCGCCGAGCTTGCGCGCATAATACGTGTCGTAGAGGAACGACTGCAGCACGCCTCGTTCGAAGACCGGCGTGCGTCGCGTCGGGACTCCCTCGCCGTCGAAGGGCGACGAGCCGAGGCCGCCCGGGACCCGGCCGTCGTCGACGACGTTGACGAGGTCGCTGCCGATTCGGCTTCCGATCCGTCCGCTGAGCCACGAGTTGCCCGTCGCGACGTTCGCGGCGGAGGCCGCGGCAAAGAGATCCTCGAGGAGCGCCGCGGCAACATCGCGTTCGAAGATGACCGGAACGCGCATCGTCGGCGGCTTGCGCGCCCCGAAGAGATCGACGGCGCGGCTCACGGCCGTCGTGGCCACCGACCCGGGCGGTTCGAGGTCGCCCAAGAACCGAGCGGCGCTGCCGTATTGCGCGATGCGTTTGACGTCGCCGTCGAGCGCAACCGGACCCGTCGAACGGCCGGCACGCGTCCAGCGATACGCGGCCGCGAAGCCGAGCGAGTTCGCGAGCGCCGTGACGCCGACGGCATCGGTATAGTGCGAGCCGCTCGAGTTGGTAACACGCGGATCGGAGGCCCGAATCAAACGCTCCAGATCGAGAGCCTCCTCGACCTTCTCGCTGCCGGCGCGCCGGTCGATGGTCTCGTCGGAGAGACGCAGATCCGCGCCGTCGCCGGCCGCGGGCGATTCGGGTAATCCGGAGAACTCGTCCGACGCAACGAGATCGGCGTGCGCGACAGCGCGGGCGACCGCGTCGCGCAGACCCTCGACGGAGAGGTCCGACGTGGAGAGCGTCGCCTTACGCCCGTCGCGAAAGACGCGCAGGAAAAGGCTCTTTCCGGTCGACCCTTCGAGGCGCG
>DATASC010000080.1:0-19229 GCA_036269355.1 Candidatus Cybelea sp.
CGGCTGCACTCTGGTGTTGAGGATCAGCGCGTAACACGTGATCTCGTCGCGCCGCGTTTGCGGACAGGCTGGGCGCGCCTCGTGTATTGCTTGCCGCTCCGAAATAGTGCGCGCGGCGGATGCGTCCGACTGTGGCGCGCCTCCTATCAGCGACGAGGCGCCGCACCCGGCGAGCGCCGCCGCAGCAAAAGTCAGCACGATACCGCAACGCGGTAACGGGTAAAGGTTCATCAAAGGCTCCTTCGTTCAATGGTACTCTGTGGGCGAGTTCTTCGCGGCGAGCTCTAAAGAGGAACTCCCACACGCCACGCGGCCGCTCCTTGCACGACCGTGTACTGGGTAGCCGGTGCGCCAGTCAGGTTATGCTGGGGTGGCTGGATTCGAACCAACGCATGGCGGAGTCAAAGTCCGCTGCCCATTCCCAAAGCGGCCGCGCTTTGGGGCCCCTTGGGTGAACCGTCCACTCCGGCGCTGCGCGCCTTCGCTGCGGTAAGGCAGCGACTCTTGACTCCGTCACGGCTACGCTGGGGTGGCTGGATTCGAACCAACGCATGGCGGAGTCAAAGTCCGCTGCCTTACCGCTTGGCTACACCCCACCGGTCGTCGTTAGCTTCTACGCGAGCCTAGCTTTACTCATCGAAGGGCAAAAAGCAAGCGCCGCCGGTTATCCGGCAGCGCTTAGCGCCAAAGCGAGTGATCGTACTTAGCGGGAGGCCATGAATCGCTTCGCTCCTACGTATCGGGCCGCCCAATACGAGTCGGAGAGGTGGCTTACCATGACGCCGTGACTCGAGCTCGCGTGAACGAACTCGCCGCGTCCAAGATAGATGCCGACGTGCGAGACGCCGCCATACGTATCGAAAAAGACCAAGTCGCCCGCTCGGGGACCGCCCGTTGCGGGCCGCCCGACGTCGTACTGCGCGTCGGCCGTGCGTGGCAGATCGATGCCGAGCATCGCAAAGACGTGCTGGACGAACCCCGAGCAATCGAACCCGGCTGCACTCGTCCCGCCGAAGACGTACGGTACGCCCAAGAAGCGCATCGCGCTGCTGGTGAGCCGCCCGGCGATCTTCGAAGCGCGGGCGAGGATGCCGCCCGTGAAGCGGTCCATGTTCCCCTTGTGACGGCCAGGGGAATGCACCATGAGCCGCGTCGTCCATTCCGCGACGTCGGGGCTGAGGCTTTGGGCGCTAACGGCCCGGGAACTGGTGTAGTCGAGCTGAGGTGCGCTGCCGGTGTCGGCGCGCGCGATGCCGGCCGAGCCGGCAATCAATAGGGCAAACGCCCCAACAACTAGCACATGACGCAAGAAAAGCTCCTCTTCCACGACACTTGCGGGGTTAGTTGACGGGTTCGGGCGGGAAAGAATCGCCCTAGGGCCGACCGGCCCACTCACCCCTACCGGGATATCCCCCGCTCGGGACTATCGTCCCGACTCAGTGACTGCTTTTTGGCAGATGGATCGCGCTTCGGCACTACGCCGGGACGCCCTCCCCATGCGCCAATGAACCTCCGATTTATCGACCTTAGGTTGCCGCGAAGCGCGCGACCTCCTGCTCGATTCGCTCGGCGACACGGGCGGCTAGCCGTTCGACTAGCTCGCGGTCGTCGCCCTCGGCCATGACGCGAATCAGCGGCTCCGTACCCGATGCGCGAACGAAGATTCGTCCCGAATCACCCAACTCGATTTCGGCCGCGGCAATTTCATCGGATACAGCCGTCAACTTGAGGACGTCGCGGCGAGTCGTTCGAACGTTTAAGAGGATTTGCGGCGCATACACCACCTCGCGCACGAGTTCGTGCAGCGTCGCGCCACTTCGCTTCATCAGATCGAACAGCGTGATCGCGGTGCGCGGTCCGTCGCCGGTCGTATTGAAACGAAAGTCGATCACGTGACCCGACTGCTCGCCGCCGAGCCCGTAGCCGCCTGCGCGCATCTGCTCCAACACGTAACGATCGCCGACCGCGGCGCGAATCAACGCGATTCCGTGCGCCCGCAACGCGCGTTCGAACCCGACGTTACTCATCTGCGTCGCAACGATCGCATCGCCCGCGAGGTCTCCGGCAAATTCCAAGGCGCATCCGAGTGCGAAGAGTACGTGATCGCCCGTGACGACTGCTCCCGTTTCGTCGACGAAGAGCGCGCGATCGGCATCGCCGTCGAATGCCACGCCGACCACCCTATCGAAGCCCGCAGCGCTCCGCCCGCGGACCGCTGCCTGAAGCGCCGAAAGATGCGTCGCGCCGCTCGCCACGTTGATCCGCGCGCCGTCCGGCTCACAGTGCAGTTCCGTGACCGTTGCCCCGAGCTTACGCAGGGCGTACGGTGCGACCGCGTAGGCCGCGCCGAAGCCGCCGTCGACGATCACGTCCAAACCCGTCAGATCGCTCGCGCCCTCGTAGAGTTCCTGATAGTAGTGGCGCGCGAGGTTTTGCGCTACTCGCGCGGTGCCGACGCCGATTCCCGTCGGCCTGCCGAGGTCGTCCGAAGTTAGACGCGCCTCGATGAGATCTTCCGTTTCATCGGAGAGTTTAAAGCCGTCCCCGCCAAAGAACTTAATGCCGTTGTCTTCGATCGGGTTGTGCGACGCACTAATCACCACACCGGCGGCGGCGCCGGCAGCGCGCGTGACGCAAGCAACCGCCGGCGTGGGCACGACACCCAACGACACCGCATCATGACCGGCGGAGGTGAGACCCGCCACCAATGCCGCCTCGATCATCGTCCCCGAAACGCGGGTGTCGCGCCCGACCACGATCGGCCGGCCGTCCTCTGCCGGAAGCACGCTGGCGGCGGCGCGCCCGATTCGGAGGGCGAGCTCCGGAGTGAGTTCCGTATTCGCGACGCCACGAATTCCGTCGGTGCCGAAGAGCCGGCTCACTTCGTACCGGCGCTTCCGGCGACGAATCGGCTCTGCACGCGAACGAGATCCGGCGTTACGGAGAGACCTTCGATCTCCGATCCGGCAGCGTCGACCGCTACCGGACGGACCATCTCGTCGATGCTCTTGGGCTGATTCGGCATCGCCACGTCGGCGCGCACGGCAACGACCTTCGCGAGGGCGGAAAGCGCGCCGCGCACGACCGCCGAGTCCGGCGCGGTTCCGGTGTAGCTCACTACGACGTCACTCGGATGCGTGCCGACGTAGTGTACCGTAACGGGAAACGCGTGCTGTTCGATCCGTTCGACCGTAAGCGTAACCGATGCGGGGCTTAGGCTCTGCACGACGACGTCGGGCGCCACCAGTTGCACGGGCAAGTTGTAAACGCCCGTCGCCTTGTTCGTCAGATCGAGCACCGCCTTGATTTGTTCGGGTTTGACGGCCGGTTCGCCGCGCTTGGTCGTGACCGTAACGATCGCTTCGCGATCGGTAAAGCGCGCGATGTACCCGAGGGGCAAATTCACCGGGTTGATCGGAATCGAGAGCTGCTGAAACTCTGGCGCGGCCCCCGTGGACGTTCCGGTGAGGCGAAAATAGGCCCATCCAAGCAGCGCGAGCGCGACCGCGAGCATTTTGAGCGCGAAGTTCTTTCGGACGATCTCCAAGCGAGCGTCCTTACGACAGCGTCGACGTGGGTTCTCCACGCGGCGTCCGTAAGCGCGCGCGCAGATTGCCGATAAAGTCGCCGCGGCGGCGCTGTCGCCGCGGCGGTCTCGTAACGGCATGCAACAGCCGAACGAGCCGCTGCTCCTCGTCGACCGGGCGCGACAGCAGCCCATTTCGGGCGATCGTAATTCCCCCGGTCTGCTCGGAGACGATGACCACGACGGCGTCGGTCTGTTCCGTAAGCCCGATCGCCGCGCGATGGCGCGTTCCGAGCCGGCCCTTCGCAAACGACTGCTCCGTGAGCGGTAAAAAACAGCCGGCCGCTTCTATACGCCCCTGATGGACTATAACTGCGCCGTCGTGCAGCGGCGACGAGGCAGCAAAGATCGACAAGAGCAACTCTTCGGAGAGGTCGGCGCGCAGCATCGTTCCGCTTTCGGCGTAATCTTTCAAGCCGCTTTGCTGCTCGATCACGATCAGCGCACCGCGATGTCCGTGTGCGAGCAAGAACGCGGTACGCCCGATAGTTGAGACGGTGCGGTCTTCCATGCGGCGCTCCGACGCACCGCCGATATCGAGTTGAAAGAGGCCGCCGCGCCCGATCTGTTCGAGCGCTCGTCGGAGTTCGGGCTGGAAGACGATCGGAATCGTGACTGCGGCACCCACGACGAGCAGCCGCAGAATCGTCCCGAGCAGATATAAATGTAAGAGCGTCGCCAATCCGAGCAGCGCGAAGAGCACGAGGATTCCGGTGAGAATCTGCACCGCGCGAGTTCCACGAATGAGGACGAGAACGTAGTAAACGAGGACGCTCGTGGCGATGACGTCGATGACGTCGGAGATGCCGACGTATCCGAGCGGACTAGGCACGCGGGGTTCTCAATTCGAGGATGCGAGCCGGCTCGATCTGCGGTGCCCGCAGTTCGCTGGCGGCGAGCTTCGCCGCGAGCGCGGCCGGAATCGGCGAGAGCAACTCTACAGTGCGGCCACTTGCGTATCGCCGCAACTCGACGTCGATCAGTCCGAGTACTATGCTGGGGGCCGTGATCTCGGGATCCCATTCGACGATTGCGGAATCGCCGTCGCGCCGGCAGGCGACGACGCCTGCTGGGCGTCCGGCGCCGCCGAGTGCGTCGCACACGTGCGGCAAGGCTTCGGCTACCGCAGGGGAAACTGCCAATGCAATGATCGCTCCATCGTGCAGCGTAGATCCGGCGGCCCGCTCGATCGCCGCGCGGTCGCATTCGCCGGGAAGCTCGAACACCGCGTACGAGCGTCCGGTCGACGGGCTCGCGCGCCAAAACGCGGCCCCGCCCTGGCTCGCAATGACGTCGTCGACGGCCGCGCGGCGCGCGGCGTCCAGCTCTCCCTCGACGACAAGAGTGAGATAAACCACGTTCGTTTCATCGTTAGCCGTCGAAAGCGCGCAATCTTGCGCGTAGCTTCGACGCAACGAGCGCTCGTCGTGTCGACGGGAAAGAACTCCGCGCGAATTTCGGTCGACGGCGAGAGCGGCGTCCGTACCGCGCAGCTGCGGCGCATGACCGGCGAGCGCTTTATGCCCGTCCCAGGCGATGTCGTTTCCGTCCGCCTGCTGGAAGACGGCCAGGCCGTCGTCGATCGCATCGAGCCGCGCACGTTCACATTAGAGCGGCGAAGTGCGGGCGGCCGCGCGAAAACAATGGCTGCGAATGTCGATCTCCTCGTCGTCGTCGCGGCACTGGCCAACCCTCCGCCCCGACTCGTTACGCTCGACCAGCTCCTTGCGTTCGCCGAGGTGGAGGGTGTCGGTGCGGCGATCGTCTTGACGAAGCCCGACCTCGCCGAGCCCGCCGTGCGCCGGGCGTGCGACGACCTCTATCGCGGAATCGGCTACGACACGATCGTCGTCAATCCCAAGCTCGGCGAGAACGTCGAGGGGCTTCGCAACCTCATTCGCGGCCATCGAGCGCTTCTCGCGGGAAACTCCGGCGTCGGCAAGAGCACGATCTTTCGCGCGCTCGGCGGAGAGACGTCAGTCGGCGAGGTTTCGCGTTACGGGCTGGGACGGCAGACCACGACGGCCGGACGGCTCTACCGTATGGGGGACGGCTTCCTCGTCGACAGTCCGGGAATCAACGAGTTCGGACTGGGCACCATCGACGCTGTGGCACTGACCCAGGCCTTCCGCGAGATGCGGGAGCCTGCTCTTCATTGCCGCTTCAGCGACTGCACCCATTTGCAGGAGCCGAACTGCGCGGTTCAATCCGCCGTTGCCGGGGGCCAGATATCGGCGGACCGGTACGCCAGCTACCGAAAGATCCTCCTCGAACCGACCTAGCCCGTCCGGGAAGCCCCCTTTCCGCTGGACACTCGCGCGAGGCCCCTGCTATGATACTCGCCGTGCCGAATATCAAAGCCGCCGAAAAGTGGGTCCTTCAGTCCGAAAAACGCACGAACCGTAATAAGAGCGCCAAAAGCCGCCTGAAGACGCTCTTCAAGGTTACCGTCGACTCAGGCGAGGCCGCCTCAGCCGGACGCGTGGAGAGCGCCTACGACAAGGCGGCAGCGAAGGGCATCATCCACCCGAACAAGGCCGCCCGGAAGAAGTCCCGCCTCGCTCAGGCCCTCCGGCGTAACGCCGCCACTCCGGCGAAGACTGCCAAAGGTCGTTCGAGCCGCAAAAAGTAGCCCGCTCTACGGATCGACGTTAATCGCCAGGCGCGTCGCGCGGTCCGCGCGCGCTGCCGGCAGGAGGCGCTCGCGAACAAGCTCCCGCAGCCGAGCCGGCCTCTTTCCGCGCAGAGCGATCCGGTAGCGCCATTCGTTGTTAAGCCGCGCGATCGGATATGGCGCGGGACCGAGAACTTCGCAAAGGGCTCCAATACGTGACAGCGCGGCGTATTTCTCCGCGGTCTCCGCGACTCGCCGGCGATCGCGTCCGATGACCCCAACGTAAACGAGACGCTGCGCCGGCGGAAAACCCGCCGCTTCGCGCTCGCGGAGCTCGGCGTTCGCGAACCCTTGGTAATCGTGGGCTGCCGCGAATCGAATCGCTGGGTGCTCGGGGGCATAGGTCTGCACGATCGCCTCGCCGCGGCGAGCGCGGCCGCTTCGGCCACAGACCTGTGCGATGAGCGCGAAGCTGCGCTCGGCCGCGCGAAAGTCCGGAACGTAGAATCCGAGGTCGGCGAGTACGATTCCGGCGAGCGTGACCGTCGGATAGTCGAGTCCTTTTGCGACCATCTGCGTACCTACCAGGACATCGCCGCAGGTCTCGAACGCGCGCAGAATCCGCGCATGATCGCCGATGCGCGTGGTGGTATCGGAATCCATCCGCATGACGCGCGATTCGGGAAAGAGGCGACCCACCTCGTCGACCACGCGTTCCGTTCCGACACCGACCTCGCGAATCGCGTCGGAGCCGCAGGACGGACAACGCGCCGGAATAGGTGTCTGGAAATCGCAATAGTGGCAACGCAGCAAGCGTTCTCCACGGTGCACGGCGAGAGCGACGCTGCAGCGCGGACAGTGTGGCGATTCGCCGCAGGTGCGGCAGATCAACGCGCCGGCACTCCCACGGCGGTTGACAAAGAGGAGGCTCTTCTCGCCGCGGCGCAGCCGGTCAGCCAAACTCTGCACGAGCAACGCACTGAAGATGCCGCGGTTACCGCCTTCGAAGTCTCGGCGAAGATCGACGACGTGCACGTCGGGAAGCGGCTGCGTCGTAGCGCGTCGCGGCAGCTCGAGCAGCGTTATGCGCCCCGCCTTCGCGGCTGCGTAACTTTCCAGCGACGGCGTCGCGCTTCCGAGCACGAGCACGCCGCCCGCGCGCCGCATTCGTTCCCGAGCGACGGCTACCGCGTTATAGCGCGGCACGGAATCCTGTTTATACGATGGATCGTGAGCCTCGTCGACGATGGTGAGCGCGACGCTCTGCAAAGGTGCGAAGACGGCGCTCCGGGCCCCGACGAGCACGTCGATCTCTCCCCGCGCGCACGCTTGCCACGCTTCGAATCGCTCGCGTTCGGACATCGCCGAGTGAATCACCGCGACGCGATCGCCGAACGCTGCTTCGAAACGCTGCGCGGTTTGCGGCGTCAGCGAAATCTCGGGAACGAGCACGATCGCACGTCCGCCTTCGTGGACGACTCTTTCGATCGCCTTGACGTAGACGAGGGTCTTGCCGCTCGCCGTCACGCCGAAGAGCAGCGCGGTTGCGAACTGCCGCACGCCGAGCGCCGCTTGGATCCAGGCGAGTGCTCGCGCCTGCTCTGAAGTCGCGTCGGGGAGCATCGAGCCGCCCTTCTCGGGCCTCGTCCGCGGCGCGGCGGCCGCGAAGCGCTCGCGCAGCGCGCCCGAGCGGACGGCTCGCGCGATCACCGCACTGCTGAAGCCGGCCAACAGGGCCTCGGAACGGGGGAGCGTCGCACGCTCGCGTGCGAGGGCGACGAGCGCCTCGGCCTTTCGACCGCTGATCGAAGCGTCGCCTGGCTCGAGCACCCGCACGCGGTACTCGCTCGTTCGCGGATTGACCAATCGCCGCTCGCGGCGCAACGCCCGCGCGCGCACCAGGCTTCCGACGTGTCGTAACAGCTCGCTGCGTTCGGCAATTCGCCGCGCTTCTGGATGGCGCAGCAGCTGTTCGAGCGTAAACCCATCGGCGAGCTCTTCCCAAATCAGCCGCACGAGCTTCGGCGGAACCGACGGGTAACGGCCCGGATTCGGCACGCCATTTCGCACGAACGAGTCCCGCATTCGCGGGATTGCGTCGGCCAAGACGACTGCGCCGAGCGCCTCGCCGAGCGTGCAGACGTAGTGCTCGGCCATGAACGCCGCAAGGTGCAGCCCGGTCTCGTCGAACGCGCGCGGGACGTCGAGTCGTTCGAACACGGGCTTCAACGCTTTCACCGGAGTTTCGTCGCGTATGCCCCCGACGACGAACGCGACAATCTCGCGCTTTCCGAGCGGAACGCGCACGACGTCGCCGACCCGCAGCTCCAAGTCGTCGGCGGCGTACGTTAGCGGCAGGTCGTAGCGCGACGAGCGGATTGCCGGGAGCGCGTCAACGACGCGCACGAAACCTCTCGGGCTCTTCGCGCAGGCGCGCAATCACGGCTCGAACGCTGCGCTCGGGACACTGCACGCCGTACTCGACGTCGCCGATGGCGCGCGGCAAGACGAACCGTAACCGGCCGCCGCGGCGCTTCTTGTCGCCGCGCATCGCGTCGAGGATCGCATCCGGCTCGATCTCCGTCCGCAGCGGAAGCCTCAAAAGCGTGAGGAGTGCCAGTACACGCAGATGCTCCGCTTCGCTGAACCGCCCCGTTCTTAGCGCGAGCAGCCCCGCCGCTCGCAAACCGACGGCGACCGCCGCCCCGTGCGGCGTTCGATACCCCGATGCAAGCTCGATTGCGTGCGCGAACGTGTGGCCGAGATTGAGCAGCTCGCGCATTCCCGCTTCGAGCCGATCGTCGGCAACCGTCATCGTTTTCACCTTAACCGCTTCGGCGATCACGCTGGTCCAAGGCCAGCGCGAGAACGGATGTGGCGCAAGCTCTTCCAGCGCGTCGAAAAAATCGCCGCCCTCGATGACCGCCGCTTTGACGATCTCCGCCAATCCCTCCCGCACCCCGCGCACCGGGAGCGACGCGAGCGCAGCGACATCGCAAAAGACCGCAACCGGATCGCGGAAGCATCCGGCGAGATTTTTTCCGGCCCGCAGATCGACGCCCGTCTTCCCTCCTATCGCTGCATCTACCATTGCGACGAGCGACGTTGCGACGTGCGCATAGCGAACGCCGCGCATGTAGATCGCGCAGGCAAATCCGAAGATATCGCTCGCCACGCCGCCGCCGACGCCGACGACGAGCCCGGTACGCTCCACGGCGGCGGAATTCATGGCATCGAGTATCTTCTCTACGGTCGCAAGTCGCTTGCGCCGCTCGCCCAGCGGGAAAGCGAGCACCGTCGGCGCGCCGAGGGCGCCGGCTACGTCGCGTGCGATTGCGCGGACGCGTCGGTCCGCATCGCATAGAACGGCGCTTGGGCGATCGTGCTTGCGCGCGAACGCCTTAAGGGTGTGCTCGAGTCTTTCGCCGACGACGATCGGATACCCGAGATCGTCGTTGAGGATGCCTTCAGCCGTCACGAGGCGTCTCCCGCTGTAAGGATCTTGCGTTCCCGCAGCCAGTGAAGAATCTCTGCGATCACCTGAGCGTCACTCCGGCGGCTCGCGTCGATCGCGAAGTCCGCGCTTTCGTAATCCGCCATCCGTTTCGCATAGAGTTCCGAGATTCGCGCCAGCGTCGGGTCATTTCCGAGGAGTGGTCTCGCCTCGCGGCTGCGCAGGATTCGAGCTAGTATCTGCTTCGGTGAAACCTTGATGAAAACGCAGTAGGCGCGATGCCGAACGAGCTCGCGGTTTGCAGCCAGTGTGAGCGTTCCGCCGCCGAGCGCGATCACCGTACTCACCGGGCGGTCCAACGCGGCCGCTAACGCATCGTGCTCGTATGCGCGGAACGCCGGCTCGCCTTCGGAGGTAAATATGTCGGCGATGGCTCCATGCTCGCGCGTCACGAGCGAATCGGTGTCGCAAAATTCCCACGAGAGCCTGCGCGCCAATCTGCGTCCGATCGTCGATTTTCCCGAGGCCATGAAACCAGCGAGCGCCACGTGGCGCTTCATTGCGTGAAGAGGCGGCCCGCCGCGTCTTGGCTGCGACGCAGATTGTCAAGGGTCTCCTCCATCGAGTCGCCGCCGTACTTTTCGAGCACCGGCGCCATCAGAGCCAGCCTAACCATCGCTTCGCCGACGATAGCCGCTGCCGGCACCACGCAGACGTCGCTGCGAACGATCGTCGCCGGCGCGTCGGTCCGCGCGTGCAGGTTGACCGAGGGAAGCGCTTTCATGAGCGTGGGAATCGGTTTAACGGAGACGCGGAGCACGATCGCTTCGCCGTTGCTCATCCCGCCTTCGATTCCGCCCGCACGATTGCTCGTGCGCACGACGCCTTCGCCTTCCATGGCGAACACGTCATGCGCCCGCGATCCGGGCGTCGCAGCGACCCCGGCGCCGAGCCCGATCTCCACGGAACGTACGGTCTGCATCCCCATCAGCGCTCCCGCCAAAACTCCGTCGAGCCGCTGATTCGGTTGACGGTTGCTCCCCACGCCCGCCGGTATCCCGTCGATGCGCACGACGAAGCGGCCGCCCAGCGTGTCGCCGGCGCTTTTTGCGGCATCGATCGCCGCGATCATTCGCTCGGCGCTCTCGGGATCGGGGCAGCGGACGTCGCTGCTCTCGACGTCACGCTGTTCCCATTCCTCGACGTCGCGGGCTTCTATGGCGCCGATCTGCGAAACGTAGCTGCGCGTTCGAATGTCAAGCGCGCTGAGGAACTGCGCGCAGATCGCGCCGAGACAGACGCGCATCGCGGTCTCGCGCGCGCTCGCCCGCTCGAGCACATTGCGCAGATCGCGCTGCCGATACTTCAGCGCTCCGGCGTAGTCCGCGTGCCCCGGGCGTGGGTTCGTGAGCGGCTCGCCCGCACCCGTTACAGGATCCATCAAGGCTCGCACCTTTGGCGTGAGATAATCGCGGTTGCGCACCACCGCGGCGATCGGCGATCCCAGCGTCTCGCTGCCGCGAACGCCGGCAAGGAACTCGACCTCGTCCCGCTCGATCTTCATGCGCCCGCTACGTCCGTAGCCTCCCTGGCGGCGTGCGAGGGTCGAGTCGATCTCGCCGATATCCAATTGGAGATGCGCGGGGATGCCGTCGAGGATCCCGACGAGCGCCGGTCCGTGCGATTCACCCGCCGTGAGGTAACGGAACATCGCACGCTGCTTCGGCGGAGCGCAGCGTGCCTACTTCACTGCAGTTTTTCAGCCGCTCTAGGGCCGCTCGGTGCAGTCGGGTGACGTGCCGGCGGGAGTAACCGAGGCGCGCCGCGAGTTCGACCACGCTGATACCGTCGAGGTGGATTGCGGCGACGATGCGTTGTTGCAGCGGGGTTAGCACGGCCAGGATCCGTTCGACCGTCAAACGATCGAGCAGATCGTCGATGCCGCCCGGAAGTGCGCCGCGGTCCCATCCCGCGTGCACGTCGAACGAAACGACCGCCTTGCTGGCGCGGTAGGTTCGGACTTCGCTGACCTCCGCCGGAGTCGCCTCGATGAATCGTGCGACGTCGCTATCCGTCGGCTCGCGTCCCAAGATGGACCACAGGTCGCGTTCGGCAGCGGCCCAGCGACGATCGAGATCGCGAAGTCCGCGCGGAGCACGTACGAAACGCTCGCTGTCGCGAACGTAGTGCATCAACTCGCCGACGATCAGCAGCCACGCGTAAGCCTCGAACGGAGCTCGCTGAAGCGGATCGTACCGATCGGCCGCCTTAATCAATCCAATCGCGCCGACTTGCTCGAGATCCGAACGATCGAGTCCGCGTCGCATGAAGCGGCGCGCCGCTCGCCGGCAAAGATACCAATACTCCGCAACGAGATGGTCGCGCTGAAGTGACCGGCGCAACGGCGTTGCACGGAAATGAAGAGCCACACCCAACCCTCTTCTCCGAGAACTTGTACGGCTGCCGCCCGTGAGCGAAAGCCGGTTTCAACGTTATATATCACGCACCTCGAAAGCGCAATACCCGGCAGGAGTCTGCTCGAGAAGCCGACTAGTGACGCGTTATGAAAGCGTCGCGCGGCGTTTTGCTCGTTGCGCTCGCGCTTCTTGCGCTGGCCGCGCTCCGCGACTTCGCGCGACTCGGCGATGCGCTTCCGTGGCACCAGCTCTACGATTTCGCCGACTTCTACTGCGCGGGCTCGGCGCTCGATCGCGGTTCCGATCCGTACCGCTACGAGCCGCTGCACCGTTGCGAACACCAAGTGAGCGGTGACGCCGCTTACGCATCCGATCCGGCTCGCGCGATTCCCGCGCCGCTGCCACCCTACGATTTTCCGCCCTTCATGCTCGCAGCGCGCTTGAACTTCGCGACCGCGCGCACCGCCGGCGCGATTGCGATCGTCGTGGCCGTTGCGGCCTCGATCGCCGGACTCGCGCTTGCGGGGGTGCCGCTCGAGGTCGCCTTACTTGCGCTGCTGCTTCCCGCCGGTTTCGTGTTGTTGAGGGCCGGCCAAGTCGTGCCGTACGCGCTGCTCGCATTGGTCTTCTGCGGTGCGGCGCTCGCTCGCGGTCGCACGCGCTTGGCCGGCATGCTCGCCGCGCTAACATTAATCGAACCGCACCTCGGTCTTCCGGTCTGTGCCGCGATGCTGGCTTGGGTCCCGCGGAGCCGGCTCGGACTCTTTGCCGCAGCCCTCGCACTCGCCGGCATCGGCGCGCTTATGGTGGGCGTCGCCGGACTCGCCGAATACGTCGCCGCGGTACTTCCCGCGCAGGCCGCAGCCGAGACCGGATACGCCTATCAATATAGTCTCACGTACGCAGCTCGAACGCTCGGAACTCCCGCGCCGGCGTCGCTCTGGATCGGCGAGCTGTCCTACGCACTGATGCTGCTGCTCGGAGTTTGGTCCGGCGGACGCAGCGCGCGCGCCTTGCGGCGTCCCGAGCTGATCGCGTTCATCCCCGCTGCATGCAGCGTCGTGGCAGGTCCTTACGTGCACATGGTCGACCTGCCGTTCGCGATTCCGGCGGCCGCCGTTTTGGCATGCACGCTCCGCGGTAATCTCAAGGCCGTTGCGGTTGTGGCGCTCTGCCTGCTCGCCGTTCCGTGGATTCCGGTATGGATCGCGAAAAAGCTCTTGCTGATTTCGCTCTTCGTAGTCGCCATGCTGCTCGTGCGACTCCGCCCGGGAGCCGCGGTTTCCATCGCCACGTTTATCGCGATCGCCGCGAGCGTTTATCTCCTAGAGCTCGCGCCGCCTGCACCGTTTCAAGCGATCACCGAAGGGAACTTCGCGGCCTCAGACCTCGCGCAGCGCGCCTGGGCCGCGTACGTCGGGGCGCTCGGAAGCGCGAGCCTTGCGTGGTTCGCCGTGAAGATACCGACCTGGGCCGCGCTCGTTGCCGTGGTCGCACTCTCGGCGAGGGTTTCGCGACGCGCGGCGGCGGGTTCGTGAGAAGCGCCGGCGGCACTCGAATCTTCCTCGTCGTCGTGATGACGGTGCTTGCGCTCCTGTCGCTGCGCGATTTCGCTCGCCTAGGACCGGGATTGCCGTGGCGAACCATGGACGACTTCCCCGACTTCTATTGCGCCGGATTGACGCTCGATGGCGGCGCGAGCCCCTATACGTACGAACCGCTTCACGCCTGCGAACACCGGGTCAACACGGGAGCGACGTTCCGCGGCCTGCTCTTCGCTTCCAACCCCGGCGTCGCGGTGCCGGCGCCGCAGCCGCCGTTCGATTTCGTGCCGTTTACGGTGCTCGCCCGTTTGCCGTTCGGCGTGGCGCGGACCATCGATGCCTTCGCGATACTGCTAGCCGTGGCGCTTTGCGTTTACGCGCTCGCCGCGGCACGCGTACCGTGGCAACTCTCCGCTGCCGCCTTCGCGCTATCGACGGCGTTCGTCGAGCTCAACACCGGTCAAATCGTTCCGTTCGCGCTGCTCGCTCTCGTGCTCGCGGGTCTCGCTCTCGCCCGCCGGCGCGATGCTTTTGCGGGGATTCTTGCCGCACTCACCGCGATCGAGCCGACCGCGGGAGTGCCGGTGATCGCGGCCACGCTGCTCTTCGTACCCCGCGCACGCGCGCCCGCAATTGGAACCATATTGGTTCTGGCGGCCGTCTCGCTAGCGATCGGCGGCCCGCACGGCTTCGTTGAGTACCTCGCGCGCGTGCTGCCCGCGCACGCCGCCTCCGAAGTCCACTTTCCGTACCAATACAGCTTGACGTACGCTGCGGCGTTTTTCGGCCTGTCGTCCGCGGCAGCGCAGCTTGTTGGAACGCTCGGTTACCTCGCAGCCGTCGTCCTCGCCTTGGCGATCGCGGGGCCGGCGAGCGTCGCACTCTCGCGGCGCGATCTGCTCGTCTTCCTTCCGGCGCTATGCGCCGTTGCCGGCGGGGCTTTTCTTCATCAAGAGGAGATTTGCTTCGCTCTGCCCGCGCTGCTCGTCTTTACGACGACGCTGCGCGGCCGTGCGCAAGTCGCATCGGCGATTGCGCTCTGCCTCCTCGCTGTTCCGTGGATCCTGGTCTGGGGCTCGAAGCAGCTCTTCCTTGCGAGCATTTTCGTTTGCGCCGCGGTGGTAATCGCCGCTCGCATCGAGTGGCGTGCCGCTCTTACCGCGCTTTTGGCGATCGCGGCAGTAATCTACGCATTCGAGCTGCACCCGCCGCATTTGCCGGTGCCGTCGTTGCCGCCGGCGTACCCGGCCAGCGCCCTCGTCCAGAGCGAGTGGCGCGACTATGCGGAGGGGCGGGCAACGCGCGACCCGCTTTGGTTTGCCGTCAAACTCCCGACGTGGGCCGCGCTTGCTGCGGCGATAGCCCTCGCGTCGAGCCTAGCGCTTCGACCTCGGAACGCATCTGAATCCAGCCGCAAAAGTTCGCGTGAAAGTTGGCATCCTCCGACGGCGTAGCGACGTGCTCGAACGGACTCAAATGCCGATCGCTCTTGAGCCGTTCGTACAGCTCGAGATCCTTCGCGATTTCGCGCACTCCCTCGTGTGTTAGATATGAGACGCGGGCGCAGCGCGCCGCCGAGATCTGCTTACGAATCTCGATATTGAGCGCAGCCTCGTCCTGCTGCAGCAGCGGCGTATGCCATTCGCCGCTACCGATCGGCTGAGGAGCGCTCACGTCGATAGCCTCGCGCATCCGCAGCGCCGCCGCACGAATCTCCGGCTGCGCGTTGACGGCACAACGCAGCTCGAAGAAATTCGCCCATTCCGTTGCCGTTACGATCACCGTGTGCCAAAGAAACGGTTCGAGTAGCCGGTTCAGCTCCTGCTTGTGCACTTTCAGGTCGAGGAGTTCGCGCGCGTGAGCCACGGCATCGTCGCGAGCGTCCAGCCAGGCGCGGGTCGCCGCGCCGGCGGCTTCCTCTGAAAGAACGTCGCTCGCCGAC
The DNA here is from genome assembly GCA_036269355.1 of Candidatus Cybelea sp. Lineage (GTDB taxonomy): Bacteria > Vulcanimicrobiota > Vulcanimicrobiia > Vulcanimicrobiales > Vulcanimicrobiaceae > Cybelea. Next base: position 15,558 of record DATASC010000080.1, read on the forward strand.
ATTCCGGATTTGTTGAGACCCCATTCCAACGGAACTGCGGGATCGCGTTCGACGCGTTCGATGAGTTTTGAGGTCGGTACCGCGCGCGAGCTCGCGCTATTTCTTGAAAACATTCTGTGCGTGTTAAATTCAGCGAGCACGAAACGTGGGAAGGTCACCTCGAGCGTAGTAAGCCGGACCCCGTTATAACTGACGGAGTCCAGCAACACGCGTGCGCTATACGCCACCGCGGACGGCGCTAATCGTTAGCCGCGATAGCGTAAGAAGGCTGGGACGTCGATGTCGTCCATGGTCACCGGCGCGACCGCCTCTAGTCTTCCTGTATCGAAGCCGTGCCCGCTTTGTGCGCTGCGATATCCGCGGCGCGAACCGAAGCCGGCCGCGAGAACGGTGACGCGAACCTTTCCCGACATCGCGGGATCGATCGAGGCCCCGAAGATGATCTGTGCTTCCGAGTCGACCGCACGGCTGATCATCTCTGCCGCCTCGTTGACCTCATACATCGCCATGTCCGGTCCACCGGTGATGTTGAAGATGACGCCGTGAGCGCCTTCGACTGTAGTCTCAAGCAGCGGCGACGCGATGGCCTTTTGTGCGGCGTCGGCGGCGCGGTGCTCTCCGCTTCCCTCGCCGATCCCCATCATCGCCGAGCCGGCATCGGTCATGATCGTCTTGACGTCGGCGAAGTCGAGGTTGATCAGCCCCGGCTGCGTTATGAGGTCGCTGATGCCGGCGATTCCCTGGCGCAAAACGTCGTCCGCGTAGGCAAACGCCTCGTTCAGCGGTGTTTTCTTTTCGATGACCTGCAAAATACGCTCGTTTGGAATGGTGATCAGGGTGTCGACTTTCGCTTCGAGTTCGGCGATGCCGTTCTCGGCGATCTGCATCCTTTTCTTTCCTTCAAATGCGAACGGCTTGGTCACGACGGCGATTGTCAGCGCCCCTGATTCGCGAGCGATCTCCGCGATCACCGGCGAAGCGCCGGTGCCCGTTCCCCCGCCCATCCCTGCGGTCAGAAAGACGAGGTCGGCACCGTCGAGGATCAGGGCAAGGTCTTCGCGCGAGGCCTCGGCGGCCTCGCGTCCGAGGGTAGGATTGGCGCCGGCGCCTAGACCGCGCGTCTGGTTTCCTCCGATGTGCACGCGGTTTTCGGTTAGCGCGCCACGGAGGGCCTGGACGTCGGAGTTGACCGAGAAGAAATCTACTCCGCTCAGGCCTCCGGCGATCATGCGATTGACGGCGTTACAGCCGCCGCCTCCGATGCCGACGACCTTAATCGTCGCCGCGTGCTCGGGTTCGGATGTGGAACGTCGTCCTTCAGCCATTGCGTCGGGTTCCTCCGTCAAAGAGTGAGTTAAGTCCAAAGATCCGCCAGCCAACGCTGGATTTTCGAAACGACCGATTGTCCGCGGCGGCCGCCTCGTAACGCGTCGTCACGTTCGCCGTTCGCGCCGAAGAGTACCAGTCCGATTGCGGTCGCGTATTGCGGCGCTGCCATTACCTCGGTCAGTCCTCCAATCGCCTTTGGCGTACCGATGCGTACCGGCAAACCAAAAACCTCCTCCGCAATCGGTTCTATGCCGGGAAGCTGCGCGCCGCCTCCCGTTAAGACGATTTCGCCGAGCACGATGTCCCGTGGCACGTTCTCGACGATCTTCTGCTTTGCCATCCGCAGCGTCTCCAAGACGCGCGGGACCACGATTTGACGCAGCTCCGACGTCGAGTGCTCGCGCGTTGCCCGCCCATCGAGCGTGCGGACCTCGAAGCGCTCCTCTTTCTCACCGGCACCGAGTCGTTTCTTCACTTCCTCGGCCTCGCCCAGCGTCGTTTTGAGCCCGAGGGAAATGTCGCTCGTCAAAACGTTGCCGCCCACCGGTATCGTCGCAGTATAGATGGCACTGCCGAGCGAGTACACGGCGATGTCGGTCGTCCCTCCGCCGATGTCCAGCAGTACGACCCCGACTTGCTTCTCTTCGCTCAGCAGCGTCGCCGCGGAGCTGGCCAACGGTTCGAACACGACCCCATTGGCTTCCAGACCGGCGCGATGAACGCACTTCAGGACGTTCGTGATGAAGCTTGTGCTGCCGGTGACGATATGGGTGTCGACCTCCAAGCGCCCTCCGGCCATACCGATCGGATCGTTGACGCCTTCTTGGCCGTCCACCGTGAAGTAGCGCGGAAGCGCGTGGATGATCTGCCGATCGCTTGGAAGATTGATGATCTTGCTTGCGTCTATGACGCGCCGCACGTCGCCGGAAGTGACTTCGCGATCGTCTCCCGAAACGGCGACGACCGCGCGATTATTGGTACTGCGGATATGGTCGCCGGTGACTCCGACGACGACCTCGCTGAAATGGACGCCGGCCATGCGCTCGGCTTTTTCGGTGGCAGCTTCTATCGACTTGATCGTCTCGTCTAAATCCACGACGACGCCCTTACGCATGCCGAGCGACGGGGCTTCACCAACGCCGACGATCTCGAGGCCGGCCGAACCGTTGACGGCGACGACCGTACACGTCTTGGTCGTTCCGATGTCGAGCCCGCATACGGTCTCGTGCCTCATCCGCTCCGTCACACCTGTCCTTAGCCAACAGCACTAATAACCACGATATATTGTGGTCGAATCGGCCGAATCCTACTACTCCTAGCGGCTCCGGTGGCGATTCGCAAGCCTTGGCGAGCGCCCCCACATCTCCTTGAGGAAAAGCCCGCAAAGGTGTGGGTAAGTTGTGCATGCTGTTGTGCCGGCGATTTGAAATCGGAGGAAGGGCTTCTCAAAAAGAGCTCAAAATGGAGCGCGGAAAAGTGACGGCGCGCCCTTGGAGCGCGGCGACACTTCGGCTATGATGCTCTTTTGATTCTTTACCGCTCGCTGGGGGTTAGTGCCTGTGAATCGTACTCGCTTACTCGCCGCTTTCTTTCTCGGATCGCTATTGCCGACGGCAGCTCTCGCTGCAACGGTTGCCTCGACGAGTATTCCGGATGGTACGTATACCGTGACGGTGCTGCAAGTAGTCGACGCGAAGCACGTCGACGTAAAGATGGACAACGGTCAGGAATCGACGCTATCGGCAGGGCGGCCGAGCGTCGACTTCTCCAAGATCCATACGAACGATCAGATCAAGCTTTCCCTCATCGGCGGCAACGTAATGGTCTACCTCGACCTCACCAGCCACTAAGTTTTCGCCTAACGGCTCGCTCCGTACACGAGCACGGGCGCCGCAGGCGCCCGAAGATCGATGGCGGCGACGCGCCGTTGACGGGTGACGACTTGCGCGAGGATTGCGTCTGCCAGCGTTAGCTTGCTCTCCAGATCGTTTTCCGTCCCGAGCAGCAACTTTAATCCGCCCCGCGTCGTAACGATCAAGCCGCCGAAACGATCGAGCGAGAGCTCGACCGGCACGATGCGCGAGCTCGCAACCGCATCGTAAGCGCTCCGCAACTCGAATGCTTCTCGCGTCTTCACGTAGCCGCCGGGCACCAGGTTCGCTCCAGGCCGGATCACCAGTTCGGCCAACTGCTGATCGGACGCGGGTTCGAGCACCCGCAGGGAACGGTCCACCACCGCCGCTTCGTATCCGCTGCGCAAAATCGCGAACGGAGCGCGCTCGACCACCGTGATCCGCATCGCCGCCGGTAGCCTGCGAGCGACCACGGCGCTTCCGATGTACG
>DATASC010000081.1:0-3538 GCA_036269355.1 Candidatus Cybelea sp.
AGGCGGCGGTGAAATATACTCGACATGTCGTCTATGAGTTCGGTTACAATACCGCGGCGGCGAGTTCCGGACAGGGCACCGGAACCACGACGATCGACATCTCGGGCCCCAACAAAGACGGCGGCCTGACGATCACGGGGACCGATCACTGGTGGAATACCGTCCGGCCGCGAGCCGCCAACACGTGCAGCGTGCATCTCAACGGAGACGTGATGTGTTCGCAGGCGCCGCACGCGATCTCGCCGATGCAGTTAACGATTTTTCCGCTGCTGGCCATCGGGGTTTTCAAGCCGCTCAACGCGGCCGGCACATCGAGCTGGTCGCGCAGCTACAAGGCTTACCTCGCGATTATCCCGGGAGCGTCCGGCTTCGCGGGAACTCCGACGAACTGGGCCTGCTCGTACCAATATCAAGGAAAGGGACCGATAAAAGGGTCTTCGTCCTTCATGCTGGTTGAAGCAAACGGCTCCCTCAATCAGCAAGGTGGAACGTTCCTCAAGGCTAAGTCGACGCAGCGCATCGCGTTCGATCCGGCGGCGAAGCTCGCGGTCGTCGTCAGCGACACGCGAACGCACATCCCGTATCGCAGCGTTTACAGCAACGACGTCGTCAACCTGAAGCTGCTCAAAGATTCGGGGGTCAAGGAGCAGCACTAGGGCAGCGTCAGCGTCCCCTCCGCGAACGGGGCGACCCGGCCCGCGATCGTGACCCGCGCGCCGCGGTCCTCTAGCCATAACTCGCCGCCGCGCGAGGAGAGTTGGCGCGCGAAGAGTTTTGCTTTGCCGAGCGCCCCCGCCCAGTACGGCGCGAGCACGCAATGCGCCGAACCGGTGGCGAAGTCTTCGGCGATTCCGTGCTTTGGAACGAAGTTGCGCGAAACGAAGTCGCTATCGCCGTCGAATCCGCGCGCGGTGACGATCAGCGCCGAGAACGGAAGCGCTGCGATCGCGGATATGTCGGGGTGCAGATCGCGCACCTGGGCGGCCTCGCCAAGGACGGCCACGCCGCGCCCACCTTCGGCCTCCCAAAGTTCGGCCGCGCGCAGGCCGATCGCCGGGGCAACGAGGCGCGGGTCGTGCTCCCGCTGCACCGGCATCGCGGGAAAGTCGATCGCGAGCCGTTCGCCGTCGCGTTGAACTTCGATCGCACCGGCGCGCGTCTCGAACCTAACACTCGGCCGATCGCGCTGCAGAACGTTGAGCACGACGTGTCCCGTCGCGAGCGTCGCGTGACCGCAGAGCTCCAACTCGCCGGCGGGTGCGAACCAGCGCAGCGTGAACTCCGCTCCGCCCGGCGCGAGAAAGGCCGTCGCCGGCAGGTTCTTCTCGGAGGCGATTGCCTGCATCGTGCGTTCGTCGAGCTCGCGCTCCGGGAGGCAGACGGCGGCGGGGTTTCCGCCGAACGGCGCTTGCGTGAACGCGTCGAGGTGATAGTACGGCACCTTCATCGTGTCGGCCCATTCGGTGGCTGGCAGAAGCGTCCCCGGGAGTGTGATTTTTTCCGGCCGCCGAGCGACTAACGGCCCGGAATGAACGGAGTAGCGTCGCACGACGCTTTCGTCGAACTCGTGAACGGGCACCGCGGAATCCTGTTTAGGATCGCCCGCGCATACTGCCGCAACGAGGACGACCGCGAAGATCTAATCGCCGAGACGATCGCGCAGCTTTGGAGCGCGTTCGCGCGCTTCGACGGCCGCTCGAGCTTTCCGACCTGGATGTACCGGGTGGCGGTGAACGTCGCCATCGCATTCGTGCGCAAGGACGTTCGCAAGCGGCGGTACGTCGCCCCGGGCGGCGAGGGAGTTCTCGAACGGATCGCCGCTTCCGAAGAGCGTGCGGAGGACGAGCGGCTCGATCTCCTCTACGAGTTGATCGACGACCTCGCTCCGCTCGACCGAGCGTTGATGCTGCTCTATCTCGACGAGTATCCGCACGTGGAGATTGCCGCGATTCTCGGCATCACCGAAACGAACGTCGCGACGAAGATCGGGCGGATCAAGGAACGATTTCGGCGCAGCGTCGCCGCCGGCGGCGCACTTTAGGAATGGAGAACGCAGTGGAACTCGATGAAATCAAGAACCTCTGGGCCGAGAGCAATCGTAATCTCGAAGCGAGCATGCGGCTCAACTCGATTCTCATGCAGCAATCGAACCTTCGCAAGACGGAGACGTCGCTGCAGTCGCTTGCGCGCAGCATCGCGCTTGAAGTGATCGTCAACGTGATCGGTGTCGTATTGATTGGAGTTTTCATTTCGTCAAACCTCAACGAGCCGCGCTTTATCGTGCCGGCGGCGCTCATCGATATCTACTTTATTGCGTTGATCGTCGCCGGCGCCCGCCAGCTCGCCGAATTGCGCGGAATCGATTACGACGAGCCCGTCGTCGCCATCCAAACGCGACTGGAACGGCTGCGGCTGCGGCGCATCTGGACGACTCTCGCGACGCTGCTCTTCGCGCCGTTAATGTGGGTCCCGTTCATGATCGTCGGTCTGCGCGCCGTCTTCGGGGCCGACGCTTACGCCGGCGGCGCGGCTTGGCTGGCCGGCAATGTGCTCTTTGGGCTGGCCGTCATACCGGTGGCGATTTTCCTAGCGCGCCGGTACGGCTCGCGGCTTGCCGCTTCTAAGCCGATGCGCGCGCTCGCCGATTCGATTGCGGGACACAGCCTGAAATCTGCGATGGACTCTCTCGATTCGATCCGCCGATTTGAAGAGTGCTAGGAAGATCTGACCCGTTTTGCTTGAAAATCGACGCCCACGGGCGTAATGTTAAGGTGCCATCCTGGAATCCGTTTTCGTCACGCTGCCGGTGAGATGCGGCTCGAAAACTAGGAGAGACGGAGGACCCATGACTCTGCGAAACGCCATTTGCTTAGGTCTCGGAGGAGCCGTCTTGGCGGCATGCTCCGCGGTGAACGGCAGCCAGCCCGCCGGACCTACGGTAGCATCCAGCGTCCGATATTCGAAAGTTCGGTATGCTGTTAAAGAACTCGTGATTCCGGCAGACTCTTGTTGCATAATCGCGACTGACCAAAGAATCAATAAGGTTTACGTCAGCTCCGGAGTGAATTTATCCGGAAACCACACAACGGTCGTGGATGCGAAGACGTTTTCGGTCGTTGCCGGCGTCGCCGGCTTCGGCGGAGCGTGGAATGCGGACTCCAAGACCCATAACGTCTGGCTCGCCGGCCTCTACTCTGGAAACGTCGAAGTCTACTCCGGAAAGACTGACTCGCGGGTCGCTACGGTTTCGCTGGGCTTCTGCCCGGTGGGCAGCTGGGTCGATACCAGACATCGCTATGCCTGGGTCTCGGCGCAGTGCGGGTCAGATCACGATCCGGTATGGGCGATCGACGCCGATACGTATGCGGTCGTTGCCGGTCCGATCGATACTCCAGGCGTAATGAACCAGACCGTCGTGAATTCCGTAACGGGCCGATTTTACGTGGACAAGGACGGCACCACAAACTATGAGGTCGATCCGGACAAGAGCTTCGCGGTGAAGAAGACCTCGTTCGGCATCGCGTATAACGTCGACATC
>DATASC010000082.1:0-4115 GCA_036269355.1 Candidatus Cybelea sp.
AGTTGCCATCGCCCCAGTTGTCATTGCGAGGAGCGAAGCGACGAAGCAATCCATGATCGGCATGGATTGCTTCGCTTCTGCTCGCAATGACGCAGGGGATTTTCACAATCCGAGGATTGCCTTGGCGATGATGTTCTTCTGGATCTCGTTGGAGCCGGCATAGATCGACGTCTTGCGATAGTTGAAGTACTTCGGCGCGAGGTGCGGCTCCGCGTACGGGCCGAGCGCGTCGAGCGCGAGCTCGCTGATCGCCTGCTGGATCTCCGTGCCTTTGATCTTGAGGATCGACGACTCCGGTCCGGGCCGTTTGCCGGCCGACTCCGCCGCGAGCGTGCGCAGCTCGGTGAACGCGAGCGCTTCCAGCTCGATCTCGACGTGCGCGATCCGTTCGTTCAGACGGCGGTCGTCGATCGCTTCGTGCGCGAGCAGCTCGTGCAGCGACTCCAGCTGCTGACGGCACCCCGCGATCCCCGCGGTTCCGGTGCGCTCGTGCTCGAGCAAGAACTTGGCGATGTTCCAGCCCTCGCCTTCGCCGCCGACGCGGTTCGCGACCGGCACGACGACGTTCTCGAGATGCACTTCGTTGATCTCGCGGCCGCCGTCGATCGTCTCGATCGGGCGCACCGTGACACCGGGCGTCGTCATGTCGACCAGGATGAACGAGATGCCGTCCTGCTTCTTCTTCTCCTGGCTGGTGCGCGCGAGCACGAAGATCCAGTCGGCCCACTGCGCGGCGGTGATCCACGTCTTCGTGCCGCTGATGACGTAGTTCTCGCCCTGCCACTCCGCGCGCGTCGAGAGCGACGCGAGATCGGACCCGGAACCGGGCTCGGAGTAGCCTTGGCACCAGAACTCTTCGCCGCTGTGGATCTTCGGGAGGTAGCGCGCCTTCTGCTCGGCGGTGCCGAACTCGATGATGACCGGCGCGACCATCGACAGGCCGAACGGCAGCAGCCGCGGCGCCCAGCCGTAGCTGATCTCTTCCTCGAAGATGTGGCGCTGCACCGGCCCCCAGCCCGTGCCGCCGAAATCGACCGGCCAGTTGCGCGCGACCCAGTTCTTCTCGTGGAGAATGCGGTGCCAGCGCGCGTAATCGTCTTTCACCAGCGGGTCGCCGGCCTGCACCTTGCGGCGGATGTCCTCGGGGAGGTGGGTCGCGATGAAGTCTCGGACCTCGTCGCGGAACGCGCGCTCCTCGGGGCTGAACGCCAAATCCATCCGAACGTACCTCCTGCCGCCGTACGAAAGCGACAAACGTGTTATTCGACATGACGGGCCGGGTCGCCCTCATCACCGGGTCCTCGCGCGGCATCGGCCGGGCGATCGCCGAGCGCATGGCCGAAGCCGGGGCGAGCGTCGTCATCTCCAGCCGCAAGTCGGACGCCTGCGAGGCGGTCGCGGCCGGGATCCGGAGCAAGGGCGGGAAGGCGATCGCGCACGCCGCGAGCATCGCCGACAAGGCCGCGCTGCAGGGGCTCGTGGACCGCACGCTCGACGAGTGGGGCCGCGTCGACGTGCTCGTCTGCAACGCCGCGGTCAACCCGTACTTCGGGCCGCTGCTGTCGATCCCCGACGACGCGTTCGACAAGATCATGGACAGCAACGTGCGCAGCAACGTGTGGCTGTGCTCGATGGTCATCCCACACATGGCGGAGCGCCGCGACGGCTCGGTGATCGTGATCTCGAGCATCGCCGGCTTCAAAGGCAACACGCACCTCGGCGCCTACGGTATCTCGAAGGCCGCCGACATGCAATTGGTCCGCAACCTCGCCGTCGAATGGGGACCCGCGAACGTGCGCGTCAACGCGATCGCGCCGGCGATCATCCGCACCGACTTCGCGAAGCGGCTCTGGGAAGACCCGGAGATCTACGAAAAGGCCGTGCGCGGCTACCCGCTGCGCCGCATCGGCGAGCCGGACGAAGTCGCCGGCGCCGCGATCTTCCTCGCGTCGAAAGCGGGCACGTTCGTGACGGGCCACGTGCTCACGGTCGACGGCGGCATGACGATCGGCGGCGGCGACTAAGAGTCCTGCTCAGTAAGACCGCGTCCACCGCAGGTCGACGCGGCATTTTGGGGGCCGCGACTAGCGAAAAGCGCAGCGCATGTGCGGGAAGAACTCGTTCCTACGCAGGTTTCAGCAATACCAAGGCGAGCGAGCTGCAGATGAGTCCGGCCGCGATTTCGGCTGACACCGCAGAAACGAGCCGACCAGGGGGAGCTGAGCGGTCGCCTACGGCAGTGTTGGAAGCATGTGCGTAAAGCCGCTCGCTGCACACTGCGCACGAGGCAACGGCATATCTGGAAAGTACAACGGAAGCGATCCGCCTCGCGCGCCGGCAATGAGCACCTCGCCCGGCCGGAACGCTAGTCCCTTTCGCCCGTCTTCTCCGCTTCGCGAGTTCCCGTCGGTCCAATGGCAAGGTCGAAGCTGAAGCTCGTCCGGCGTTTCGGCCGCAGAGCGTTGTTCTCGTTCGCCAGGATGGCCTCCGGACGACCCTTGATCGCCCGCTTGGCCTTGCGGAACAAGCCGTTCCGCGTTCCATTGACCATGTGTCTCCTCTCCGTGATTGTACTGCTTGAACGCGGCCGCGACAAGACATGCTACGATCAGCACTGAAAGCGCCCGCCAGAAGCCAACGCGCTTCTTGTTTCGTAACGCTGCATTTGCCGCGATATCCGCTTTATGGTCTTCGATCAGATTGAGCACTGCTTCGTGCGGATCCTCGGCGAATGCCGGCTGAAAGAGCGACGGATCCGGTGAGTAAGAAACGCGGCCGCCAAAGTTCCACGCGGTTAGGAGCGTCGGCAGCGACAGCGCCGCAATTGACCACCAGCTGAACGAGCCCACGTTGTCGATAAAAATCACGAATACGGCAAAAATCGTGCCGAGCAATACGCCACTTAGTGCATCCCACCCGCGAATCTCGTCCAGAAGGCGCTCATTAACGCGGTCAAACGTATCGGCGAGATACCGTAGATCACTCTCGTCAATGACGAGTTCGGGCTCAGCTGGATAGGGGTCAGTTCTGCGCTCGGTCCCCACAATTGCGGTGAAACGGTCCAAGACGTACCCAAGCGCAGCTAATAACGCCGCAAGGTCACGCACCACAGTTCAGGTCTTCGCCTGCAAAGCCCGGTGTTCCGCGAGAGCGAACGGCCGGGTAACGGCTCGCGAAATAGCGCTTCTGCGCATATTCAGTGAACGCCATGTCAACGTCATTCTTACCGTTTCTCGAAGACCAGGTGGGAAGCGCGGCCAATCAGAGCCGGGAACGGATCACTTCCGGGAAACGCCGAGCGGAGCAGCGCTAACCAGACCGCTCGTCGCTCATCGCTGCACTCGATAGTTTCGCGTAACACTCGCTCCCAGGTCAATGCTGCGAGCCACGCCCGCGTGTAACCGATTCGCTCCAAGTCGCGTCGGCGGGACGAAGCCGACGGTACGCCTCTCGGCCTCGGAACAACAATCCCTGCCGTGGGATCGCTGGTCATTCGTCCAGCGCGGAGCAGTGCGCGGCACGCCGTCCGAAGCGCCGACAGCCGCCGGCGCCGTGTAAACACAGACGCTCGTGAATCGCGGACGTACGCGGCTACTTCCGATTTCGTCGCACTCGAGAGGACGCGCTTCTTTAGCGTTTTCTCGAAACTATGGACAACGGACATATATTGCGCAGGCGTCGTTCCTTTGAACGATCGCCTGAGCGCTCGCTTAACGACATCGTCGTCGCTTAGTCGCAGTTGACGTGACATATATCCCGACAGCCACGCAGCGGCTACGCTATACAACGTATACAAACCTGTGTTATGCTCGGCTCAGACGATCCGACGCTGGCTGCATATTGGCACTGCTCGCGGTGCCGACGCTCGCCTATACCGGTAGTACGGGACGAGGTGCGGCCCAGGGCGGGACGACGACCTCGAAGAAGGCAGGTGCACCGTGGGCTTCCGGATCGGCGCTGGCCAGCAGTGGAGTAATCCATCAGTCGTGGCGTTTGCCAAAGGGAAGGATCCCGTCGAGGCAATCCTCGACAGAGCGCGTCAGGTGACAACGGATGCTATTGACCGCGGATGGGAAGGGCCACCGTTTTACCCTTTTAAACTGGCTGATCACCTA
>DATASC010000083.1:0-3980 GCA_036269355.1 Candidatus Cybelea sp.
AGTGAACTTGTTCGGATGCGAGCGAAACGGAAGTCCGGTGAGCTCGGCGATCCTCGCCGCGGTCCGCTCGCCAAACTCGGGATGCGCGTTGAGCCCCGTACCGACGGCGGTGCCGCCGATCGCGAGATCGTAGAGCGGGTCGAGCGCTTCGCGGCAGGCCTTCATCGCGCGGTCGAGCTGCGTGACGTATCCGGAGAACTCTTGCTCGAGCGTGATCGGGGTCGCGTCCTGCAGGTGCGTGCGGCCGACCTTAACGACGTGCGCCCAGCCCTTTGCCTTCGCGGCGAGCGCGTCACGCAGCGCCTTGACCGCAGGCAGCATCCCCGCCATCGCCTGCGCGCCGGCCACGTGCATCGCGGTCGGGAACGTGTCGTTCGACGACTGCGACATGTTGACGTGATCGTTCGGATGGACGGGCTTCTTCGAGCCCATCTCGCCGCCGGCGATCTCGATCGCCCGGTTTGAGATCACCTCGTTGACGTTCATATTCGTCTGCGTTCCCGATCCCGTCTGCCAGACGCGAAGCGGAAAGTGCGCGTCGAGTTTTCCGACGACGACCTCGTCGGCCGCCTGCACGATCAGTCGCGTCTTCTCGTCGTCGAGTTTGCCGAGATCGTGGTTGACCAAGGCCGCGGACTTCTTGAGGATCGCCATAGCCTTGACGACTTGCCGCGGCATGACGTCGCGCGGCCATTCGCCGTCACCGATGTCGAAATGCACGAGCGAGCGCGCCGTCTGCGCGGCGTAGTATTTGTTGGATGGGACGTCGATCTTTCCCATGGAGTCGCTCTCGGAGCGCATCGCCGAAGCCGGCTTGGTCGTCGTCACGGTCATGCCGCTCCGTTCGTCATCGCTCGCGGCCTCTCCGCGCGGCGCGCACGCCTTCGAGCGAGTTTCCGGCGGCGCGCATCTCCAAAACCTCGTAGATCGTCAGCGGATAGCGCTCGTCAAAGCGACGTTTGTTGCAGCGCGGGCAACTCGACGGGCGCCGCGGCGGCACGCGACGCAGCACCTCGAAGCTGCAGCGTTCGCAACGCAGTATGAACCGCTTGGTCGATTCTCGCAGCGGAGCGACGTTTCCGAGCTCGTGGTAAATCGAGCTCAGACCGCACTCGCGCAGCTTGCGCTTAAAGTGCGGACCGTGGCCGGTGTGGCGGAACTTCGCATAGCACCACGCGTGGATCATTTCGTGCAGGAGCGTCTCGTTCAGTGCCTCGGGCTGCTTGCGAAAATGCTTGGGCGAAAGCTCGATGATCATCGGATCGCGGCCGTAGGTCGTTCGGCCGGCCGTATTCGAAAACCGTTCGTTGTAGCAGATCCGGCAATTCGGAACTTCGCCGTTGAAGTGTTCGTAGTTCAAGCGGGCAAAGAGCAGCTGCAAATCGGCTTCGCTCGGCAAGATGGTCGGCGCCACGCATGATTTGGTTCGCGCAGCGTCCAACCGAATCTTGTGGCCGAAAGCGAGTCGGGCGGCCTGCCGGCCCGGATCTACGTGCCGATCGTGCTGATCGTGGGTGCGATCTTTCTCGCTGCGATGGCCTACCTCGTCAGCGTCGGCTTCGGCGTCACCGGATCGGTCTTTGGGAAGGCGGCAAAGCCGGTCGCGAGCGCGGCACTCGAGCAGGGCTCGCAGAATCGCGTCGAGGGCGGACCTCCCGCCCCGGTCGTCGCGCAGTTGCAAAGTTTGCGCGCCCGCATCGCGGCGCATCCGAACGACGACGTCGCGCTAACACAGCTCGGCGATATGTATCTCGCCGCAAATCACTTCGAGGAGGCGATCCCGCTCTATCGCCGCGCGCTTCGCGCCAACCCGCGAAACGTGGCGGCGGCGACCGGTCTCGCGCAGGCCCAGGAAGCGCTGCGCCAGTGAACATCTATATCTCGTGCGACATGGAAGGAACGGCCGGCGTCTGCTCTTGGAAGCAGTGCGATCCCAGCGACGCGCACGAATATCCGGTCTTTCGCCGCTACATGACGCGCGAGGTTGCGGCGGCGATCGAAGGCGCGCGCACAGGCGGCGCGAGCGATTTTCTCGTCAACGACTCGCACTGGTCGATGCGCAATCTCTTGCTCGACGAGTTGCCGCAGGACACAGGCCTGCGCGTGATCTCCGGCGCGCCGAAACCCTGGAGCATGATGCAGGGACTCGACGCGACGCCGGACGCTGCGTTCTTTACCGGCTATCATGCCAAGGCAGGCGACTGTGCAACGCTGGCTCACACGTTCAGCGACTCGATCTACTCGGTTTCCGTGAACGGGACGCTCTGCAGCGAGGCGCTGCTCAATGCCGCGCTCGCCGGGAGCCATGGCGTTCCGGTCGTGCTGATCACCGGCGACCGCACGATCGTCGAAGAGACTATGCGCGCGCTGCCCTGGGCTGTGGGCGTCGCGGTTAAAGATGCGATCGGCTTTACGGCCGTCAATTCGTTGACGCCGCAAGCGGCCTGCAACGCAATTCGCGACGGCGCCCGCGAGGCCATAACGCGCATCGCGCACGCGAAGGCGTTCGTCTTCGATTCACCGTTCGAGCTCACGATCGAGACCGCCGCGGTGGAGCACGCCGACTTCATCGAGCTTCTACCGGGCTTCGCTCGCCTCGGCGGCCGGGCCGTACGCTTCTCGTCGACCCACTACCCAACCATGCTGCAGGCCTTCATCACCGCAACGCGCATCGCCGCCGCCGCCAACCCAATCGCATGAAACGGCTGTATATCTCGAGCGACATGGAGGGGGTGGCGGGTGTCTGTGCATGGCAGCAAGTCGACGCGCGCACTCCCCACCCTGAGTATGAAATCTATCGCCGCTACTATACGCGGGAAGTGGCGGGCGCGATCGAGGGCGCGCGAAGCGCGGGCGTCACGAACGTGCTCGTCAACGATTCGCACGGGCCGATGCGCAATCTGATTTTCGAAGAGCTGCCGACCGACGTGCGAGTCGTATTCGGAAACCGCAAGCCCTTTTCGATGGTGCAGGATGCGGACGGTGGGTTTGACGGCGCGTTCTTCGTGGGCTACCATGGCGGCGCGGGCGATGCCGATGCGGTGCTCTGCCACACCTATACGCCGTCGGTCGTTTACGAAGCGAGGATCAACGGCGCGCCGTGCAGCGAAGCGACGATCAACGCGGGCCTTCTCGGCTATTTCGGCGTGCCGCTTCTGCTCGTCACCGGCGACCGTACGAGCGTCGAAGGGGTGCGCGCGCAGATGCCGTGGGTTCACGGTGTCGTGGTGAAGGACTCCATAGGCAACTTTGCCGCCGCGTCGATGCTGCCGTCGCAAGCAAGGCAGGCAATCCGCGACGGCGCCGCAGCGGCGATACGCGACGCGGCTCGGGCGCAGCTTTACCGCTTCGACCCGCCGATTACGCTCGACGTTCAACTGGTCACCGCTGCGCAAGCTCATCTCGTCGCGACTATTCCGGGGTTCGAACGAACCGGATCGCGCAGCGTCCGCTTCGTTCACGATTCCTATCCGGTCGTCTTTAAGGCCTTCGTGGCGACGTGGCGATTGGGCGGTCAGGCCTAGCGCCTACGGACTAACGCCGGCTGCACCCCGATCCGTCCGGGATCGGTTCGAATGCTCTCGGTTTCTGCCTTAGGTTGAGCGTCGCGGTGCCAATGCTTCGCGCGCGCATATCGCTCGCCGCAAGTTGGCGGAGACCATATGTATCCTCGACGAATCGCAGCACGCTTGCAGTCTCGTAGCGCTCGTGAACGACGGAGCCGCTGAGCGCGTACGGCGACACGACCATCACTGGAACGCGAAAGCCCAGTCCGTTCCGATCGACGTTCGGAGGGGCCACGTGATCGTACCAACCACCGAAGCCGCTCCACAGAACGACGATGGCCGTCGAACTCCAAAACTGGCTTTCACCGACGGCATTAATGACCGATGCTACCCACCGCGGACCGCTTGACGAAAGCGACCCCGACAGATCCGAGTCGGCGAAGGCCGGCGTAACCCACGTTAACGACGCTAACT
>DATASC010000084.1:0-3267 GCA_036269355.1 Candidatus Cybelea sp.
ATCGATCTTGTTGATCACCGGGATGATCGCCAGATCGTGTTCGAGAGCCAGGTGATAGTTCGCGAGCGTCTGTGCTTCGATGCCCTGCGCCGCGTCGATGATCAGTAAAGCGCCTTCGCAGGCCGCCAGCGAACGCGAGACCTCATACGAAAAGTCCACGTGCCCCGGGGTGTCGATCAAGTTCAGCCGGTACGCCTCTCCGTTCCGTGCGCGATAATCGAGCGTTACGGGATGCATGCGAATCGTGATGCCCCGCTCGCGCTCCAGGTCCATCGCGTCGAGCGCCTGCGCTTCGAGCTCGCGCGTCTGTAGGGTGCCCGTGATCTCCAGGAGCCGGTCGGAGAGCGTCGTCTTGCCGTGATCGATATGTGCGATAATGCAAAAGTTACGAACGTTGCTTGCGACGTCGACCCGGTGCGGACGTTCGGATTTCAGCGCCAACTCAGAAGCTCGGGATGCAACTGTTCGCCAAGGAGAACAGCTCGGGCCGCACGAGGAGCTGCAGCACGAGCAGCACGATCAGAAAGGCGAGATCGAAACCGCCGACCGGCGGAATGATTCGGCGAATCGGCATGAGCACCGGCTCGACGATCGACGCGAGCGCATAGACCCAGCGCCCCCGTCGTAGATCGGGAAACCACGACACGATCGCGTAAATGAGCAGCACGACGGTGTACGCGTTTGCGATCCAGTAGAGAACGCTTGCGAGGCTGCAGACGAACTGACTCACGGCGCCGCCGTTCTACGACACGGCGTGTCGAGCCCGCTCGATCGCCTCGAGTTCCTCCCCGGAGGCCTGCACGGTCGGTTTGAATCCGGCGACCGGCTTGCCGAACGTCCGCGTATCTTCGCGCGAATATATGCTCGTAAGCACGACACCGTCTCCTTGCCGATTCAGCAGCGCAAGCGCGTATGAGAGGCCGGCTCCGCTCCCGGCAAAGGCGTCGTATCGGACGAAACCGGCGCGGGAGAGATCGGCGGCAGAGAGCGCCTCCAGTTCGGCCACGCGGGCCGCGAGCCGCTGGAGCGCGGTACCGGTCGCGGTGCGTGCATCCTCGAGTGCGGCAAGGCGTCCAGAAGCGCTGCCGTCGCCCCCGGCGATGAGGTTATCGTGGAGGTCGAGCAGTTCTCGCATGCGCCGATGCGCCGGGCGGACGACGGCGGCGTGATAGACTGCGAGCGCCACGAGAGCGCCGAGAAACGCGGCCGCGGCGGCGTAGAACGCGATCAACTTCATCCTCTTCGGCAAGTTTTGAAGACCACGACGAGAGCCAGGGGGCTCACGGCACCCGTAAGGAGCCGCTTACCGTTGCTACCTTCCGGTTCTGGCGGGGTTCGCGGGTTTACGCCGCGTGAGGCCTAACTCCCATCATGGCCACGCCATGATACCATACGCTTATGCACGCATTACTCGCAGCGGCAAGCATGGTCGTGGCCGTATCTGGATCCATGCAGCTTGTTAGCACGGATTTCCTTAACGGCGCGGTCCTCCCGAACGCGCTCCTCGCGACCGAATGCGGCGGAGACAACCGCACGCCGCATCTTATCTGGACCAACGTTCCGGCCAGAGCCAAGTCATTTGCCGTAGTGCTTCACGATCCCGATGCGCCGGTTCCCGGCGGATTCTATCACTGGATCGTCTACAACTTACCGGCAACGACGCGCTCGCTAAAATCCGATCCTGGACTCGCTCGCAGTCAGTCGGGTGAGACTTCAGTCGGAAAGCCCGGCTATTGGGGCCCCTGTCCGCCGCCGAACTCTACCCATCATTATGTATTCACGTTGTACGCGCTCGATATTGCGCACTTGGCGGCCTCGCCGCCGCTAACGGAAGACCAACTGATGAAGCGGATCGCCGGACATATTCTGGCGACGGCCAAGCTGTCCGGTACGGCATCGTCGGTCGGGCAGTCGAACCCTTAGGACCGAATCGTGTACGCGTCGAACGTCGGGGGCTCCATGGATGAACTAACGATCAAGGTCCGCGAGAACGGACCATACCTCGTGCGCGGTACTTTCACCCTTACCGATGCCGATGGAAACGTTTATTCGGTCGAGGGTCCGAACGTCGCACTCTGCCGCTGCGGCGGCTCCCAGACTAAGCCATTTTGCGACGGATCCCACAAAGCGAACGGATTCGTCGCGAGCGAGCGCGCGGTGGTAGCCGGGGTTGGCGAAGTCGAGCCCGCATAATGCCCTCATACGTTCGCGAAGGCTCCGTTCCGCACAAGCGGCACATTCAGTTTAGGCGCCCCGACGGCGGCCTCTATGCCGAGGAGCTCTTCTCGACCAAGGGATTCGAAAGCGTTTACTCGCTGCTCTATCACGTCCACCCGCCAACGGCAACGCTCGACGTGCGCGCGTGGGAGCGCCCGCAGGTCCGTTTGACGCCGAACGATCCGCTTCGCAACCGCCATCTCAAGAGCGCGGGGTTAGAACTTTTTGGCGGCGATGCGATCGAATCGCGGACGCCGCTGCTCGGCAATGCCGATGTGGTGATCGCCGTCGCTCAAGCTCAGCGGCCAATGGAGTATTTCTACCGCAACACCGGCGGGGACGAGTTGCTCTACATCCATCACGGATCCGGTGTCATCGAGTCGCAGTTGGGCGAGCTCGCATACCGCGAACGCGACTACGTCGTGATTCCGACGGGCACGACCTATCGAATCGTTCCATCGGCGCCGACGCGGATGCTGGTCTACGAGACCAACGGCGCGGTAACGATCCCTCGCCGGTATCGTAACGAGTTCGGCCAACTCGAAGAGCACGCGCCGTACTACGAACGCGACTTTCGCGCGCCCGTGCTCCAAACGCCCGTCGAAGAACAAGGCGAGTACGAGATCCGCGTCACCAACGGCGGACGCAACGCGATCTATATCGTCCAGAACCATCCGTGCGACGTGGTCGGATGGGACGGTTACTGTTATCCGTACGCCTTTAATCTCGACGAGTTCGCGCCGATCACCGGCAAGCTCCATCAACCGCCGCCGGCTCACTCCACGTTCGAAGCACCCGGCGCCGCCTTCTGTGCCTTCGTGCCGCGCCTCTTCGATTACCATCCGCTCGCGATTCCCGTGCCGTACAACCACTCCAGCGTCGACTGCGACGAAGTCCTCTACTACGTCAGCGGGAACTTCATGAGCCGGCGCGGCGTCGAGGAAGGATCGCTCACGCTGCACGCGGCCGGCGCGCCGCACGGTCCGCAACCGGGCGCAGTTGAGTCGAGCTTGGGCAAGAAGTCGACCGATGAGATCGCCGTGATGATCG
>DATASC010000085.1:0-2585 GCA_036269355.1 Candidatus Cybelea sp.
TGCTATGCCCAAAGCGTTATTGCCTGGACAGTTTATCGATTGGTTTATGCGCTGAGGAAACTCGCTAACGCCGCTTTGCTCATTGGCTACGTAGACCGCTCCGAATCTGTCGGTTGTCACCGCGACGGGCTCGACTAGACCAAGATTATACGTAAAGATAGGATTCCCAATCGGATCGTATTCTTGAATAGTCGATCCCTCATTGATGGCAACATACAGGTTTCCGTTCTTATCCACCCAGTCGCCCCAAGGGGCGTTCACGGTATCGATCACTCCGAGGAAGTTCCACTGGCGATACTGCAGCAGGTCGACCTGGTTCGCGCCGCCTTGGTCGGTGACGTAAAGTACCCGAAACGTCCCGTCTAGTTTTACTCGATGCCGAACCGAGTCCGAATATCCGGTGTACCGGTTCGGCGTTACGCTCCCGCCGCACGCGGAGAGCAACGTCGCCGCGACGCCTGCGGCTGCAGCAACTAAAAAGCCGGACGACGTTCGCACTATGCTTCTCCAATCCTCATGGTTCCCGAGTAGCAACAGTTGCCGCTCTACTGGTTGGCAACGTGCTCAGCGGAGTTCGTCGCCGCACCCTGGCCCCCTTGCACCCACTATCGGCAACCATCCGCAAATGCTACGCGGTTGCTAAGCCGCGAACGATCGCGCGCGCGGCGCGTTTACCCGGAAAACCGCTGACGCATCCGCCGGGGTGGGCGCCCGAACCGCACAGATAGAGATTCCGCACCGGCGTTCGCGTCGCGAAACGCTTCTCGTAGATCTGCCCGGGCAGCAGCTCGCCGTGGAAAATGTGGCCGCCGATTAACCCGAAGCGTTGTTCCAAATCCGGCGCCGCCAGGACTTGCCGGTGTTCGATCGCATTCGGTAGGTTCGGTGCGTAGCGCGCGAGGATCGCGACGATCTTATCGGCTGCGGCCTCGCGCTTCGTATCGCTCCAGCCGTCGGCGCGATCGTAGGGAAAGTACTGCGCGAAGATCGAGAGGATGTGCTTGCCGGGCGGCGCGAGCGACGCGTCCGTCGGCGTCTGCAGAAAGCATTCGATCAGCGGCTGCTCGCTCTCGCCGCCGGCCGCCGCATCCTCGTAGGCCTTCTGTAAATAGTCGACCGTCGGCGCGACGTGAATCGTCGCGCGATGGTGCGGCTGCGCATTGGTCCCGGGACGGCACGTAAAGTTCGGTAACTCACCCAGAGCGAGATTGAGCTTGAGCGACGGCCCGTTCGTCTTCCACTCCCGAACCCTCGCGACAAACTCGGACCCGAGCAGCGACGAATCGAGCAGCTCCAAAAAAGTCGTGCGCGGGTGCGCGTTCGACGCAACCGACCGCGCCGAGATCACTGCGCCGTCGACCTCCACCCCGCGCGCGGCGCCGCTATCATCCACGACGATTCGCGACACCGACGAATCCGGGAAAATCTCCGCGCCGTACTCGCGCGCCGCCGACGCGAGCGCGCTTGAGACCGAACCCATGCCGCCGCGCACGAACGCCCACGATCCCTGCGATCCGAGCAAACGCCCCGCCAGATGGTGCGCGAGCACGTAGGCCGTGCCGGCGTCGCGCGGCCCGAGGTTCGTGCCAATGAGCCCATCGTTGACGAGCTCGGCCTGCAGCACCGGCGTCGACACGTAGCGTTCCACCAGCGACGCCGCCGAGCCGCGCAGCAGCGACTGCGTTTCAGCGTCGAAGCGCTCGAACCGGGGATCGTCATCGGAGAACGAATCGAAGAGCGCGCGGCCTAAGCGGTCGGTGCGCTCGCAATATGCTTCGAAGCCGGCGACGTCGCGCTCGTCGAAGGCCGCAATCTCGCGCGCGTTCGCTGCGGGATCGGTCCCCAGCAAGAGCGAGCGTCCGTCGAGCAACGGCGTGAACGCGTACGGATCCTTGCGATAAAAGGAAAGGCCGCGGGCGCAGAGATCGAGTTCGTCGACCAGCCGCGGGTCGAGCAGGCTGCAGACGTACGACGCCGTCGAGAGCGTGTAGCCCGGCCAAACGTCGGTCTCGCTGACGGCAGCGCCGCCGATGGCACCGCGCCGCTCGAACACGGCAACCGAGAGCCCCGCCTTCGCCAATAGCGCGGCGCAGGCCAGTCCGTTATGGCCCGCGCCGACTACGACGACGTCGTATGTTTTAGCTGTCAGCGATACGATGGCCGCGAGGCGAAGCAGTCCCGGCAATACACCGGTTTGTCACCGCGCGGATTGAACGGAACTTCAGCTACGCCGCCGCACTGGCTGCAGGTCGCGGTGAACATCTCGCGCGGCCGGCCGCCGCCGGCACGCTCCCCGCCACCGCCGCCGCCACCGCCGCCGTTCGAGCGCATCTGCTTGCGCGCCTGACGGCAGTCGGGGCAACGGTTCGGTTTGTTTTGAAAACCCTTCTCTTCGTAAAAGCGTTGTTCGCCCGAACTGAAGACGAACTGGCGTCCGCAGTCCACACAGTTGAGCATTTCATCTACGTACACGGAACGAGAAACTCCTTAGACTCTCCGACGGTGTGGACTTGTAACCCCGAGCAACCGAGAATCCGACCACGTGGCGAGAGCAGCGTTGTAGGTCACCGATTCTGCGACCTTAG
>DATASC010000086.1:0-4613 GCA_036269355.1 Candidatus Cybelea sp.
GCCACGTCGCTGTGTTCTCGTCCTCGCACCACGACGCGTCGAGCTTCGTGCCGTACGCGAGCGTGCCGCGCCGATAGAACCACGACTCGAGCTCGTTGCTGAACCCGACGGGCGCGCCGCCGGCGATCGGCGCGAACACGACCTCGAACTCCACGTCGTCGGCCAGCGTCTCGTGCAACGCGTTCAGCGCCGGCTGCGCGGCCAGACACCAGTGCGAGAGCACGTCGATGAATGCGGTGACCTTCATGCCGTCTTGAACTGGCCCCCTTGCGGCATCGGTTTCGCGTCCCGCCACGCTGCGCGGTTCGTTCGGACGCCGCGTCACGCTTCGCACGCGCTGCTAGTGCCAGGCATATGGCATCGATGCGTCGCACTATCGTCGTGACGTGGCTATCGTACTGCCTCTCGACCGGGTCGTCCCGCCGGTCCGACCGGTTCAGTATCTGGGCTCGAAGTCGCGCGTCGTTGCGGCGATCACCGATGCTCTTCCGGCGGCAAGACCCGGGTCTCGTGCACTCGATCTCTTCAGCGGGTCATCCGTCGTCGCCCAGGTGCTCGCACATTCAGGTTACGCGGTCACCGCCGTCGACGCGCTCGGATTCGCGGCCACGCTGGCGCGAGCCACGCTCGGCATCGCGGCGAGCGATCGCGACGATCCCGAACTGCTCGCACGCACGATCGTCGCGTCGGCACCGCCCGTCCCCGATCTCGAAGCTGCGTTCGCGGTTGAGCGCGAGCGTGAACGCGCGGCGCTGCGCCGCGGTGACGCGGACACGCTGCTCGATCAAGTGGTCGAAGCGCCCGAAGCATGGCCGTCCCCCGGTGCTGAGAGCAACGACGTCCTCGCGCGCCTCCCGGCCAATGGATACCAGTACGGTCTCGCGACCGTGTGCTATGCCGGGACGTACATCGGGTTCGAGCAAGCGCTCGAGACGGACCGCGTGCTCGCGTCGATCGCGCAAGCCGGTACGGCCGGCTGGTCCAGAGACGTGCTCGTCGCCGCGTGTCTCTCTGCCGTGTCCGCGTGTGCGTTCACGGCCGGGAAGCATTTCGCACAATATCATCGGGTCGACGTAGGCAAGCGAACGGAATTCCATCGGCGACGAATCCTGCAGGATCGGCGCTTGCAAGTGACGACGCTGTTTCTCCGCGCCGTACGGTGCATCGCGTCCGCCGGTCGCAAGAACGCCGGAGCACACTCGGCCGTCGCACGCCCCGTGGACGAGTTCTTTCGGGACGTGCTCGAACCGCAGCAGCTGATCTACGCGGACCCGCCGTATACTGCGCAGCAGTATTCCCGCTTCTATCACGTGCTCGAGGTCCTCGACGCCGGCAACATACCGTCGCTCCAGCAACGTTCCGACGGAACTGCGACGCGAGGGCTGTATCCGAGCGGGCGCTATCTCTCGCCGTTTTGCAGCCGCCGCGATGCCCCGGGTGCATTTCAACGTTTGCTCAAGTTCGCGGCGCGGCACACGGAGACGTTCGCGCTGAGTTACTCCGCCTCGCGTGGCGCCTCGACCGGAAATTCGAGGACCGTGGACTACGAAGCGCTCGTGCAACTCTGCCGCTCGTCGTTCCGCCGAGTGCGGCATATCGACCTGAACCACCGGTATCGTCGCTTCAACCCCGTTCAGATGGACAGCGACGATCGCGAGCTCCTCCTGATCTGTTCGCAATGATCCAGCGGTATCTCGGGAACAAGTACACACTTGCGGACGCGATCGTCCGCACGGCTCGAAACTATGCCCCGGCCGGATCGCTGATCTGTGACGCCTTTACGGGAACGCTCGCGATCGCGCTCGCGATGAAGCGCGCCGACTATCGTGTCGCGGCAAATGACGTCAACCACTTTTCGTCGATCTACGGACGTGCGTTCCTCACGAACAGCACCGTTCCGCAGCTCGATGTCGACGCGCTTCTCCCCCGCCGGCGCCGTGCGAACGCGCACCGCGGCCAGACACCGGAAAAAGCGCTGCGCACGGTCTTGGACTACTTGCAATCCGCCCGGCCAACGGCCGTTTCCGCGAAATTCAGACGATCGCACTTTTTCGACCATTACACGGAGCTCGGCGCCCGGAGCACGTATGTCAGTTCGCGCGGGCGCAGCGGCCGGCGGCGGTTCTTCACGCCGGAGAACGGACGGCAGATCGACACGGTCTTGGGAAAAATCCGTGAATGGTCGCAGACGAGGCGGATCGACGCGACAGCGACCGCCCTGCTCAGTGCGATCGCCTGCGATGCGGTCGAGAAGATCAGCAACACGCAGGGGACCTACCACGATTTTCCGCGGACGACGTACGATCCGCGCGCGTTTCAACGTCTCACTCTGCACCTCCCTGATTTCGAGGCGCTCCACGGCAAGCGCATCGACCACATCATCGGCTGTGGCGATTCGCTCGACTTCGTCCGGAGCGTTCCTGCGCACCATGTGCTCTACATCGACCCGCCGTACAACTTTCGACAGTACACGGCCTATTATTTCATGCCGAACCTGATCTGCGGCTACGCGGAGATGGACGACGTCGACGAGTACTTCGACGACGTCCGCTACGTTCGCGGACAGAACATGCGGGACGATTTCAAATCGACGTTCTGCAGCGCTAACACGTTCATGGATTCCATGGAGCTTCTCATCGAGCGCGCCGATGCGCAGGTGGTCATGCTGAGTTACTTCGATGCCCGAAACCACTGGAACAACACGAACGACGCCGGCAACGGCATCGGTATCCGGAAGCTGACGTCGTTTCTCCGCAGCTCCCTGTTTCGCCGCAACTCGTTTCGGTCGCACAGATTTCCGCGCCTGAACTACCAGAGTTACGGCGGTTACCGAGCTCGCCGGATCGACGAGTTCCTCCTCGTCGCAGAAAAGCGCTGACATGCCGCACTTTCGGGCCGTCCTTCGCGGCGACTCGTATGCGCAATGGCTTGCGCAGGTTGCGGCCGGACCGCGAATCAGGCCAGGCGCTCCGCTCGACCCGTTCTCGACGTCGCTGCGAACCGTCGATCAAGCCGCGATGGACCTGTTCGATCTCATCGCAAGACGTCCGCTGAACGGCGATATGGTGCAAAAGACACGCGATCTCAGGTGGATGCGCCTCACTGACGATGGACGTGCTCCGACGGCGCTCGGCGAGGCGACGTTTGAGGCCTGGCAAGATCACGGCGCCGGAGACCCGGCGCTCGCTCCGGCAGAGAACCGCCTCGAGCGTTCGAGCGTCCTTCGCTGCGTTCTCCTCATCCGTGAAGCCCAGAAGCTGGGTGAAGTCCGATATGCGGAGTACGTCGAGCGTTGGCGGAAGCTGCGCACTCTGTACGATGCGAACGTGCTCGTCGAGAGCACGTGGTTGCTCTACGCTTACAGCTATTTCGATCAAACGATCGACGGATACAATCCTTGGCACTCCCTCGGCGGCCTGCCGAGGGAGGCTTTTGCAATGCCCGATGACGCGCTGACCGATTCTGAACGCTCACTGTACCGTCGCATCAACGATCTGGCAACTCGCGGCACGGGACGACAGCAGTTCTGCAGCGCCCTCGAGTGCTACACTTCGCCGACGGCTGCCGCACGCGAAGCGTTCTTACGACAACTCGCTTGACGAAGGACCGCAGGATATGATAGATGGGGCCGAAATCGCGGAAATAGCGAAGGCGCTCGACGGCGAGCGCGACGCATTCGTCGACGATGTCGAGCGCATCCTCACCCGCCGGCTGAACGTCATTCTCTATGGTCCGCCGGGGACGGGGAAAACGCGTGCGGCATTTGCCGTGCGCGATCGGTGGTCCGTACGCAACGGCATCGACTCAGTGATCCCAGTGACGTTTCATCCGTCCTACAACTACGAAGATTTCGTGCGTGGATACCGCCCGAAAGTCACGGAGTCGGGGGTAACCTATGAAATCGAGGACGGTGTACTCTTGCAGGCCTGCCGCCGAGCCGAAAACGCTCCGACGCTGCTCCTCATCGATGAGATCAATCGCGGCGACGTCTCGCGTATCTTCGGCGAGCTCATCACCTACATCGAGGAGGACAAGCGGGGCGAGAAGTTCCGACTGAGCGTGCAGAAGTACCCGGGCGAACGGTGCGCGATTCCCTTGAACTTGCACTTCCTTTGCACCATGAATAGCGCCGACAAGAGCATCAGCATGCTCGATGTCGCACTGCGCAGGCGCTTCGCGCTGGTCGAGGTTCCCCCGGATCCGGGCGCGTTCGCGCGCGTCAGCGCTTGGCGAGCGGAGGTTGCAGGGGTCGATTTGGGTGCGCTGTTGGCCGCGTTGAACGCGAGACTGGACCGCGCGGGAATCGAGCCGGACCGGCGGCTCGGACAGGCTCTGCTGAAAATCGACGCCGACGATGCAGATCCCGTTGCGGCGCTCAAGGAGCGCCTGCACTATGACGTCTATCCCCTCATCACCGAATACTTTTTCTTGGAGCGCCAGAAGGTCCGCGAGGTGCTCGAGGGATTGGTGGACGAGTCCGGCCGCTTTCGCTCGCATTTGGACTCGCAACGATTCATCGAGACCGTTCGCGGTCTGGCCGGCGAGAGCACCGCCGCGGCTGCAGCTGAACCTGACGACACCGCCGCAGAGCCGCTGCCCGAAGCGTAGCCGAT
>DATASC010000087.1:0-5096 GCA_036269355.1 Candidatus Cybelea sp.
CGTCTGTTCCGCCTTATAAAGCATGGGTTCGACGGCGCCATCCCGAGCGAGACGGTGGTAAGCCGCCTTTTCGGAATTACCGAACGGCGCGCGATAACGGTGATATCGATCGTTTCGAATCGGCATCGATCGGACTTCGAACGTGGCTGGATCGCCGCGGCCCAAGTGGCATTTGATCACCGGGAGGCTGTTCAAGGTACAGCAGGTACGTACCAGTTCACCGCGCCCCGGGTTGTCATTAGCTACCTTGATGAGATCACTTCGACACTGCGCGATGGCCGTCTACCACGCGTGCAACCTGCAAAAGGTACGGCGGGTAGATACGAAATCAAACAAGATACTCTCGACGCGCTCTGCGCGGCACTTAGAATCACGCCCGCACCCCTTCTTTGAGCGATCCGGATTTCGACAAGTCCCTGGTTGACGCGTCTCAGCTCGTCTCGGTGCTGCTAGTCTTTCTCTCCGTACTCTTCGGGATCAACTACGGGAAGGTCGCAGACGCATTGCGTACTGCAATTCCCAACGCCGCACTCCCGGCGGAGCGGCGTGAATTCAGAGTGCTACAACGCCGATGCTTCGTCTCGAACGTCTTGCCTGTCGCAGTGCCCTGCGCTTACCTCGCAGCGTTGCTTAGTCTGCCGTTTACGCGGATCATCGCGACATCGCGGCTTGCATTTCCAGACTTCAATCTGGTGCGGACGCTGTTCTTCACTATTGAGCTGTTTATCGTTGCGTCAGTCATATGGTCGCTCTTCGCTAGCTGGCAGCTGTGGTCGCGGATACGCGAAGCGCGGTAGGCCGAAGCTTATACGGATTTTCGGCTGTTGCCGTCAACTATCTCACCGGTGCGCGCGGGGAGAAATCGATTCTCACCAATCGCGTGATCGTGTCGCGCGCGGACGCGCCGGCGATCAGATCGCGAACGTTCCATCCACCGGAGAACTGTCATGGACCGCAATGCTGAAGGCGCTCATGCGACCGATCGGGACGAGAAGCTTCCGAAGCCTCCTCCGGCACGCGAAACCCAGGAAGCCGTCGGTACTTTCGATGCCCGCGATTCTGACGACATTGCCGCATCCACCTCGCCCGCGACAAGAACAACAGCAGCAGCAGCAACAGCAACAGCAAGAACGGTAAGTCGGGGACGCGCGCGAGCTGAAAGGCGGCAGAGCCGCTGACCGGCTCGCCGGTCCCCCGAGAGTGTACGCCAACGGCGTGCGCGGAGTACGTCCTTGGCCCCAGGACGGCGGCGGCGACACGGCGTTCGCCGTTCCGTCCGTGCAGGCTCGCGTGCGAGGTAGCCCCGGCGTGGCCCCAACCGGGCTTGAGCGGCCGCTGAGCTAGCGATAAAGCGCAGCCGTGGCGGTCGCAAGGTTTGCGACGCGTGCACGTAACTCCGGCGGCCCGATCACCTCGAGCGCATCGCCGAATGCGAGGAACTCGCGCGCGGCCTTGTCGGTCGATTCGATCGGCACGGTCACGATGCTCGGATCGAGCGGATCCCGTACGAGGCGTGCGGCTCGCGCGCCGAGGTTCGCCAACAACGGCTCGGCTCGCTCCGAGAGGCGAAGCGTAGCGCTCCCGCGGGCCAGGCTATCCTCGAATCGCGCTTTCGACGCGTCCCAGAACGCCGGAAGATCGAAGTCGTCCGGGACGGTAAACGTGCCTTCGAGGATTTCGAGACTCGCGATCTCGGAGACGCGATACGTGCGGATTTTTCCGAGGTGCCGGCCGACGAGATACCAGGTCGCGTTTTTCAGCACGAGGCCGAGTGGATCGACGTCGCGTTTCTTGCGAGCGGTCCAGCTCGTGTAGTCGATGCGGATCCTGCGCTGATCCCAGACGGCGCGCGCGAGCTGCGGCAGCTGCGGCGGGGTCGCGGTCGCGTCGTACCAGCGGGCGAGGTCGAAGTGAATGCGCTCTCGCGTGCGCCGCGCTTTGGTCGCGGCGGACGGCGGGATCGCGGCGAGCAGCTTTCGCTCGGCGCCGGCGGCCGCCGAACCGACGCCGAGCGCGTCGGCCACGGTCGACCACCCGGCGAGCGTGAGCGCTTCCGACTCCGCGAGATCGAGCCCCGTCAGCCGCGTGCGGTACCCCTCGACGAGCCGGATGCCCCCACCGTTGCCGCGCTCCGCGTAGACCGGAATCCCCGCTTCGGAGAGCTGCTCGACGTCGCGATAGATCGTGCGTATCGAGACGCCGAGGTCGGCGGCGAGCGCGGGCGCAGTCGCGCCTCCGCGGGTTTGAAGGTTCAGCAGCAACGCGATCTGCCGGCCGGAGCGCATCGGCGGGCCTTCGACGCCCAGGCGCCCCAGACCTGACGTCACGTGTCATGTTTGGCTGGTATCGTCCTTTTCATGAAGTGCTCGATCAGAACCATCACTGCCGCCGTCCTCGGCGCAGCCGCTCTCTCGATCGGTCCGCTTGCCGGGGCGCCCGCGTCCGCCCAGGCAACCGCGCCGCCCTCCGTGCGCGACGGACGACGCGACTGGGATTTCCTGTTCGGAACGTGGCGCACGCATTACCATTTGCTCCGCCACCGGCTGGCCAACGATCACGTCTGGTATTCGTGCGAGGGAACGTCGGTGATCCGTCCGTTCTGGCACGGCGAAGGCAACCTCGAAGACGGCAATCTCCAATGTCCGAAGCGCTACATCGGTGGATTGACCTTGCGCCTCTACAACCGCGCGACGCACCAGTGGTCGCTGTGGTGGGGGACGCAGAAGCTCGGTCTCGTGCCGCCGCCGCAAGTGGGTGCATACGATGCGATGGGTGTGGGCGCTTTCTACGCGCGCGACATCCAGGAAGGAAAACACGTCATCGTGCGCTTTCGCTGGACGCATCCCAACGGCGTTCCGCATTTCGAGCAGGCGTTCTCGACCGACAACGGCGTGACGTGGGAAACGAATTGGACGACCGATTACGAACGCGTCTCAGCCGCGAGGGCCGTCGTGTTGCGCCGCATGGTCGGCTTACTGTCCCCGACTGCCCCCGATGCGCGGTGGTCGGCGCCGGCAAGGTTGGTTTTCTGACGGAGCGAAGCAGGCGCGACACCTAGAGCTCCTACGGAGGTCTCCTGTGTTCACTCATTTCCTTCCGCTCGTTTCAACCGCGGCTCTTTTGGCGATTCTCTCGGCCGGCTGCGCCGGCGCCGGCTCGAGCGCCACACAGCCGGCGCCTGGCCTTCCCGCAGTCGCGCAAAACAGTCCCGCGGGGGCATCTGCGGGCCGCCAAGCGCATTCCGGAACACGCCGGACGCTGTCGGCACCCACATGTACGGGAACGAACGGCACAGGTGCTTTCGTCGGCGGGACCAACAACAATCTCGCGCTAGGCGTGGCTTCGGTCGTCGCCGGCGGCTACGCGAACGATGCTTGCGACCCCTGGTCGAGCATCGTCGGCGGCTATGAGAATGGGATCAACGGCACCGGTGACGGTGAAGGCTTCATCGGCGGAGGCGAGCACAACGGCCTGAGCGGTTACAACACAGATTCGGCCATTGTTGCCGGGTCAACGAACTCAGTCACGAACTATGAGGCGGCGATCGTCGCCGGCAATGAAAACTCGGTCGCGGCATCGGATTCATTCATCGGCGCTGGAATATCCAACACCATCTCCTCGGCCAACGCGCAGTACGGAGCGATCGTGAGCGGCTCCCAAAATAAGCTTTCCGGCGAATACGGCTTCGTCGGCGCCGGGCTGAACAACACCGTCTCGGGCGAGGGTGCCTATATTGCGGCCGGCGGCTACAATACAGCCAGCGGCGAGGGCGCCGTTATCGATGGCGGGTTCAACAGCACCGCTGCCGGTACGTTCGCGACGATTCCCGGCGGATATGTCAACTCTGCTGCCGGCACGTACAGCTTTGCGGCCGGAGCGCGCGCGAGCGCCGCGCAAACCGGAACATTCGTGTGGAGCGACGGCTCGGACGGCGATACCGTCTTGACGTCGTCGCGCGCGTATCAGTTCCTGGCCCGCGCCTCGGGTGGTGTCACGTTCTGGACGAACGCTGCGAGCACCATTGGTGCACAGCTCGCGCCGGGCTCCGGCACGTGGGCCTCGGCCAGCGACCGCAACCTCAAGACCGACGTCGCGCGCATCGACGACAACGCCGTGCTGGAGAAGGTCGACGCGCTGCCGATCAGCCGCTGGAGCTACAAGACGGAGCGCGGCGTACGTCACGTCGGGCCGATGGCGCAGGACTTCTACGCGGCGTTCGGCGTCGGCGAGGACGACAAGCACATCACCTCGATCGACGAGGACGGCGTAGCGCTCGCCGCGATCAAGGCGCTGCACGCCCGCGTTGTTACGCTGGGCAGCGACAACCGGACCCTGCGCTCAGAAAACTCGCGGCTCCGCAGCCGCATGACGGCGCTCGAGGCGCACGTTGCTGCGGAGCTCACGGATCTGCGCGCCGAGGTTGCCGCGTTCCGCGACCGCTGACGCCGTTCCGCCGGCGCGCGGTCGGCGTAACGGATCTCGCCAATCATCGCCGGAACGATAGCCGGCCTCGCGCTCTTTGTCGACACGTCCGGAAGCACTCTTGACTACGCGCCCACGATCATGGTCGTCATTCTCGTCGTCAGGGTTGTCGAAGCACTCCCGAAGCCATAGCGGGCGGGGGCCTCGGCTTTACGCGCTGGTTCGCGGCGGGAGCCTAACTCGTGGGCTCGCCTTCGCCGGCCGCCCGGGCGTCATCGACCAGGCGTGACTTCAGCGCGAGAAGCTCGAACTTTTCCCACAAGCCCGGGCTGTTCGAGACGCGACGGTGTTCCAGCACGAGCGGTTCTAACTTCTCCCAATTGAGGACGATGTAGCTGGACGCGTAGTCGATCAGGACGCGCGCGTCGAGCAGCTCGTTCGCGATCAAGGTCCCTACGCGCTCCATGTGCCGCAGGATCTTTCGCTCGAGGTGCACCTCCGGGTCCGGGGCGTTCTCGAGCGCCTCGGCGTGGAACTGCGGGTCTTTCATGCGTTCGTCGTACTCCGTCATGACGAACCGGTACGCGGCGATCAGCTCGGGAGAAAAGAGCTCGTCAAAGATGGCCAGCGTCCCGTCGAGCTGCGTCGCGAGCCGAAGGTGTTCGAGCTGCGCT
>DATASC010000088.1:0-1681 GCA_036269355.1 Candidatus Cybelea sp.
GTCAGCCCCGACCAAGATCGCCGGCGCGACCGCGACGCGCCACGCAATGAACGCCAGGACGAGCGCCGACGCGGCGACGATAAGCGCATCGTAGCGAACAGGCGGATAGGCCGCAAGCGCGAGAGAGACTCCGAAGCTGGAAGCCATCGCCGCGATCACGTACGGCGGCAACGCCGTCAGCGGCGAGCGACGGACGAGCGGCGCGACGCGCCGCTGCGTCGCACGATGAAACTGCAGATAGGCGAGCAGCATGACCGTCGCGGCCGCGAGACAGAAGAGCGCATAGGGAAGCACGTACGGGATCGAACGAAATACCTCAAGACCGGCTAGGAGGATGGCGACGATCCCGAGGATGCGCCCGTAAACATTAGAGATACCTTCGGCCTGTTCGCGCGCAAGTACGACTCGATTGAGCCGTTCGCGCTGCCCCTCAGCCACCGGTCCGGCCCAGCGCGTGAAATATCCCGCCACACCGGCGAAGCAACGCGGCATCGCGAGCGCCGCGATGCCGACGACGACCATCGCGAAAGCCATGGCCCAACGAGTGACGAGTTCGGCGTGTGCCGCATGTTCCGGTGTCATTGTACCGACACCTTAATACAATCAGGGCTTTTGTGTCAACCCCTTGGTGCAAACCTGCGCGATCGCCTCGCAGCCGAAGGGTGCGGCCGAGCATAGCCGTATTTCGCGCGCCAATGGCCGCGCAGGGTGAGGTTTTTTCCGAAAGTCCACGGCTGGGCGTCCTCGACGGCCTGCGCGGCATCGCGGTCTTGCTCGTGCTTTGGTATCACGTCTGGGAGATCTCGTGGCTCTCGCCGGGGCCGTGGCTTACGTTTCTTCCGGCGACCGGCTTCGTGGGGGTTCATCTCTTCTTTTTCTTGAGCGGCTTCGTCATCTTGTATCCATTCGTCCGAGCCGCCCGTTCCGGGAAGCCTCAGCCGACGTGGGGTCACTTCGCATGGCGACGGTTCATCAAGATCGTGCCGTCGTACGTGCTTTCGATTGCGGCGGCGTATGCGATCGGATACGCCCAGGTTCAGCCCAACGCATCCACGATTCCCGACCTCGTCACGCACTTGCTTTTCATCCATACGTGGTTTCCCGATCGCTACGGGACGATCGACGGCGTCCTCTGGACCCTCGCCGTCGAAGTCGAGTTCTACTGCATCTTTCCGCTAGTCTGGTGGTCGTTCAAACGACAGCCGTGGCTCACGGCGGGCGCCATGATCGCGATCGCCTGGTGGTGGCGCGCGGCGATGGCCGCGTGTTGCTATACGACGCTCTTCACGCAGTGGGAAGAGAATCTGCCGGGTTACCTCGACATCTTTGCGTTCGGGATGATATCGGCGTACGTCTTTACGCGTTTCGGCGACCGCTGGCGCGGCTCGCGCCTGCGCTACGCCGGGCCGATCGTTGCGACCGCCGGCATCGCGTGTTTCCTAGCGCTGCTTCAAGATCTCTATGCTCATCGGTTCTTCGATCAATGGGCTGGCGTGTGGCAGATCGACCGGCGGCCGCTGCTCGGCGCGGCGTTCGCGGCGACCGCGCTCGGATTCCTCATCAGCCCGCGCTGGTGGCAGGTATTGCTCGACAATCTCGTTTTGCGGTTCACGGCCGCAATTTCGTACAACCTCTACCTGTACCACCAGCTCGTCGCGCGAGAAATGCTGTCGCACCACGT
>DATASC010000089.1:0-15458 GCA_036269355.1 Candidatus Cybelea sp.
GGTCTCCGTTATGGGGATCGGAAGCTCGAAGACGACACCGGCATTATGCGCGCCGCCTATGACGGTCGTTCCGTACAGCGTTCCGCCGAACGGCTTCACGCCCACCGGGTTCACGCCGTCACCGGAACCGCCAAAGCTGTGCAGCACCGTTTCGGTGCCACTCGTGGTGATGCTAAAGACCGTCCCGTCGTTGAATGCGCCGCCCGTATTCGTCGTACCGTAGAAGAGGCCGCCGAACGGACGGATCTCTCCGGGCGTAATGCCGTCGCCGCCGGAACCACCGAAGCTATATAACACGCTTTCGTTGCCGCTCGTGGTCGTGCTGAAAACGGTCCCTTTGCCGTATGCTCCGCCCTGGCCGGTCGTGCCGTACAGTGCTCCGTTGAGAACGGACAGTGTTTCCGGATTGACGCCGTCGCCGGAACTGCCGAAGTTGTGCAGTACCGCTTCGGATCCCCCGGTCGTGATGCTAAAAATCGTTCCGTCCCCATTTGTGCCGCCGGCGGCAGTGGTACCGTATAACACTCCGTTTACCGCAACGAGTCCGCCAAACGGATGCGCGCCGTCACCCGTGCCACCAAAAGTGTGCAGCACGCTTTCAGTTCCACTCGTGGTGATGCTGAAGACGATCCCTAATCCGTTCGCTCCCCCGTTTGCGGTCGTGCCGTAGAGCACGCCGTTAAGCGCAACGAGCTGGCCGCCGATAGGATTTACTCCGTCGCCCGAACTGCCAAAGTTGTGCAGTACCGTTTCCGCGCCGGCGGTCGTGAGACTGAAGATCGTTCCGGCGGCGTATCCGTGGGTGCCGCCTCCGTAGGTCGTGCCATAGAGCACACCGTTGAGTGACGTGAGGCCCGCCCAAGGCCTGCTCGCGTCGGAACCTAGACCAAAGTCATACAGCACGCTCTCCGTGCCGCCAGTCGTGATACTGAATGCGGCTCCGCCGCGGTATCCGTGAGTGCCGCCGTAAAAAGTGGTGCCGTAGAGCACGCCGCCGAGTACGGCTAATCCGGCACGGGGTCCAAATCCGTCCCCCGTGCCGCCGAAGCTGTGCAGTATTTGATAGCCTCCGCTACTGCCGGTGGCGTGGCGAACGCTCGCGCCGTGGCGCGCGTTCGCACCTTGGATGGCAGTTGAGGGAACGACGCCGTTGCTGCCGGCGCTGCACGCGGCTACGAGCGCG
Source organism: Candidatus Cybelea sp. (assembly GCA_036269355.1). GTDB lineage: Bacteria > Vulcanimicrobiota > Vulcanimicrobiia > Vulcanimicrobiales > Vulcanimicrobiaceae > Cybelea. The sequence continues at coordinate 1,184 of DATASC010000089.1, forward strand.
GCGCTAAAGCAAAGACCAGCGAACGCTTTCACGACGGTATCTTAGTTCGAGACGAACGAGAACACGGTTCCGTCGTTGAACGGTCCGCCTGCATTGGTGGTGCCGTAGAACGTACCGTGTACGACGATGAGATCGGCCGCCGGGGTTGCGCCGCCTGGCGAGCCGCCGAAGGCCCAAATCGGGGTGAGCGCGTTTGAGGTTGGGTCGAACGCGAAGATGGTTCCGCGGCCGTATGTGCCGCAGCGTGAGGCCGTGCCGTACAAAAGACCATTGTAAGCGACGAGCCCCGCCACCGGATTGCAACCATCCGGGCCGCCTTGGAAGCTGTAAACGGCCGCATAGGAACCGGAGGACGTCGGCGAAATCGAGTAGATCGTCCCGCTACCGGTCGTACCACCACCCCGGGTGGTGCCGTACAGCGTGCCGTTGACATTGACGAGCCGGCCGTAGAGCGGGTCGCCGCCGTCGTAGTAACCGCCGAAGCTGTGGAGCACCGTTTCGTGCCCGGATGCTTTAGCAATTTCATAAACGGTCCCCTGATTATTCGAGCCGCCAGTCTGCGTCGTACCGTATAAATTACTCCCGATCGCGATCAACGGAGACGTCGGCTTCGTGCCGTCGCCCGGCCCACCGAAGCTATGGAGCACAGTCTCGACGCCGGACGTCGTGATGGAGAAGGCCGCTCCGGTGTTGTACACGCCGCCCGACGATGCCGTTCCGTAGAGTTTGGTTCCGGCGACGAGGAGACCGGCCGACGGATTTTGACCGAACGATCCGGCGTAGAAGTTTTGGATTACGTTTTCTGCGCCGCCGGTCGTCATCGAGTAAACCGCTCCGCCGTTGCTTGACCCGCCGTAGGAGGTCGTACCGTAGAGCGTGCCGTTGAGATTGGCGAGGCCGGCATAGGGTTGTGCCCCGTCGGGGTCGCCTTGGAAGCTATAGAGGGGAGCGTACGAGCCGGACGCGGTGACCGAATAAACCGTTCCGGCTTCCGGATACCCGCCGCCAAAGGTAGTGCCGTACAGCGTGCCGTTGACGTTGATGAGAGCTCCGTAAGGCGAAGAGCCATCCGCCGGGTAGCCGGTGAAGGTGTGGAGGTAAGTCAGCGTCTGAAGAGCCCTCTTCACTACGTGCGCGCCCGAACGCGTCGCTTGGGCCCGGGATGATTGCACCCCGTTTTCTGGCCCAATTGCTGCAGGCGTGGACGAAGAGAGACCGCTGCCGCACGCGGCCAAGAGCGCAGCGCTGAGGCACGCGCCGGCGAATCTATAGGATGATGTCATTTACCCTCTCCCTGGAGTATGCGCGCGCTGGCGCATCCTCCTAAGCGCAACATTCACTCATAATGCCGCGGTGGAGAGATCGGCGGAACGGACACTTGGACAACTCACTTGGACAAGTGGGGTTTAGATCAGGAGGCTCTCCTCGAACGCGCGCGCCTCTGTCCAAGAGCGGCCTTCTTCGATCAAGGCATCCGTTTCGGCGCCGAGCGTATCGAGAGCTGACGTTAGTATTTGCTGGTGCGCTTCACCTTACGGTGTCAGTTTGACTCCCGTTCCGCGGCCTTTTGCGCCGCCGTATACCGTCGTACCGAAAAACTCCCCCCGCGAATAGAGAAGCGCGGCGTGTGGAGAAAAGCCGTCGGCTTTCGCTTTAAAGCGGTGAACGGTCTTGTAGGTTGGGTTCGATGTAGACGGAGCAAAGCTAAATTCGGTTCCGCAGCCGATGCCACTAAGACACGCGGTCCCTCCACCGATCGTGGCAGTTCCGTAGAGGACGCCTTTGACATCTAACAAGGATGCTACCGGCTCCGAGCCATCGGTCCCGTTCCCAAACTTATGCAACATCTCTTCCTGTCCGGTCGCGATGTCGATGCTAAAGAGCGTTCCCTCGCAGTGATTAGCACAGTAGTTTCCGCCGCCGCAGCATGTCGTACCGTACAGTGTGCCTCCGGCGTCGATCAGGCTCGCGAACGGATCGCATCCGTCGCGCGGCGCGTTGAGAAAACTGTGCACGATTCGTTCGCCGCTACCGTCGGTACCGATACTGAAAACGGTTCCGCAAGATTGGTTCGACCCGCCGAGGTCGGTCGTGCCGTAGAGCGTTCCGTTGACGTCGAGCAGCGCGGCGTAGGGATTCGCACCGTCGCCGAATTCGCCGAAGCTGTGGAGCACCTCCTCGGCGCCGCTCGCGGGATCCAGACTATAGACCGTACCGCAGGTTCCGTTCGGCGAGCCACCGTAAGTGCCACACAGCGTGTCGTTGCTGTAAGCGCCCCCGCCGAGCGTCGTACCGTAGAGAACTCCGCGCACTGCGATCACGCCGGAGAACGGGAACGCGCCGTCCTGGCCGTAACCAAAGCTGTGGAGAATCGTCTCCGTATAGTGACCCGACGAGCTCGGACGGAGTTCGAATACCGTACCACCGTTATATTCGCCGCCGTAGAACGTGGTGCCGAAGAGGTCGCCGCTCTTGTCGGCCAGGAGCGTTGCGAACGACGCCGCTCCATCGCTGGGAGCGCCTTCGAACGCGTGGAGGGTATCGAGCTTGTACAGCTTCTTTCCCGCGTTTGGAACCAGACGATAGACGATCCCGCAGCCGGCGCTCGAACTCCCGTCAAAAGGCGTGGAACAGGTCGGACTGCCTCCAACTTCGGTTGCGCCGTAGAGTGCCGCGGCAGTGCCGATGAAGCCACCGTTTCCGAAGCCGCCGGCAACGTCGTAGCCGCCCTTTCCGTAGTTGAAGAACGGAATCACGTGGACCGTCCGTGGGATCACGTTGGCGCGAACGACCCCAAGCTGGGCTCCGACAACAGGCGCCGGCGTCACCGCCGTAAGATGGCCGCACGCTGCTGCCGAAGCTAGGGCAGCTGTCGCAGCAAGACGCAGAAGCAGCTTCATGGGGGGGACCTCCTCTATGCTTGCCGTTACCTCGTCGAGGAAACAGCAAGGCTCAGGGCTGAATCATGCAGTCCCAAACCGACCAAGCCCTTCCCGCGCGACCGAGCGGCCACCTGCCCTGCGCTAGCTTATGAGGCTACGGAATTTCGTTGGGCGCGTCAACGACGCCGTAGGGACTGCCAAAGCCGCCGCGCGAGGAGCCTATCCGCCGTATCCGCTTTCCCGTGGCGTAGTCGATCACGAGCACGTAGCTGTGGTAGAAGCGGCCGATGCTCGCGTACACGTGCTTGTTCGATTTGTCGATCGAGACGAAGAGCGGCGCGCCGCCGTCAGACTGCAAATAGCGCGAGATTTTCGTGTACGGCGCAGGAATCACGTCGATGTCGCGCGCGTGAGCGGCGCCCACGATCAAATTGTTCTCGCGATCCAGCACCATCCCCGTCGCATACTCGACCTGAGCGCCGAGCAGTGTCGGAGAGCAGCCCTTGAGGCCTCCAACAAACTCTTCCAGGTGGCCGCCGGTTTGCTGGCTGTTGTAGCCGACAAAAACGTCGCCGGACGAGTCGACCGCCGTTCCGAACAACCCGGAAACGTTACACGAGGCGAGAATCTGGTTACTCTTTTGCTGGTACTCGCTGATTCGGCCGGGGCCGTTATATCCGCTGAAGTCAGACACGAAAAGGTGGCCTTGCGCGTCGACGGCAATCGCTCGCGGCGAAATCATCCCGAACGAGTACCTGAACGACGGCGTCGAGATTCCGGGCGCGTATTCTGTGACGCTGTAGCCGGTGGCGTTCGCAACGTAGGCATTTCCCGCTCGGTCGAGCGTGACGGCCCACGGGCCGCTGATGCCGTTCGTGATCGAGCCGTCGGGCGTGAAGCCACCGTTCTTTAAGAGGAAGACCTTGCCCGTGTCGTAGTCGGCTACGTAAAGGTCATTTAATCCGCGGTATTTCGCAGGAATACTTTCGCTGCCGCGCGTGGCTGCAGGCGTCGCCGGGCTCGCGGGCGGGCTCGAACAGCCGGTCAGGAGGACGAAAATTGTTGCGCTCAAGAAGAGCGGCGAAAGCATTTTCACCATAGTAGACCCCTCGTCTCTTAGCGCTTTTCTTCGACCCGGCTCGCTGGGCTCCGTTTCGACGCCCGCCCATTGTGGCGAGCCGTTACGGCGTTGCCACCATGAAGACCGTAGCTACGGTGTGGCGAGTTCGAACGAGATCGTCGTGCTCGGAGCGACGGGCGGCAGTACCGGCAACGGCGAGTACGGCGGCGACGTAAAGATCAGCGTGCCCGGCGGATTCGGCGTTCCGAGCGGGATTGGAAAACCTGCGAGCAACGTGGCACCATTGAAGGCGTAAAGTCGATAAGTAAAACCGAGAGGGACGCCGAGGATCCTCGCCCGGTTTGAGAGCGGGGGCACAGCAGGCGGAGTAAATGTAATCGGTCCCGCATTGAAAGCGTCAGCGACTTGTTGGACGAACAACACTGGCGTTTCTCCTGGCGGAACCGGCACGCCGCCCGGGTTCGTGGTGCTGGGATAAATTAAAAACTTTCCGCCCGTCGTTCCCGGCCCATACGTCATGCGGCCTTTGTAACCGCCGCACGTTTTCCACTTGATTAAGCCGCCGCTTGGCGAGGCTCCCCCGTCGCCGGCGCTGCAATTATCAGGTCGAATGCGAACGAGCCCGGCAGTCGAGCGTATCGCCGCCGCGCCGCTCGCGGGAAGAGAACTTTGATTTACCGATTGGCTGCAACCGGCGACGACCGGCAATGCCACGGCAATCCCAATTGAAAGAACCTTCATGCTAGTGAATTCCTCCGAGAGTAGCTCCTTGGCCGCGCAAATACAGCCTGATCCATTATAGAGACGTCGTCAGAATATTCATAGCTCGACCTTAGATCTTTACTATTTCTTGACTATTGCGCGATTTTTTAATCGGATTTAGAAAATCTTGACTATTGGCGCATAGAAAGACCTTAACGGAGTTGCTGTTTCGGGGAGGTTACATGTTTCGAAGGGTCGACTTGCTGCCGCTAGTCGCGGCGCTTTCAATGAGTGCGGGATGCGCGTCCGGACAGCCATCGTCGCCGGCCGGGCCATCGAGCGTAGTTCCCGCGCAACGAGGAGGGCAGCCCGCAATTGAGCCGGACAAGGATTGCGCTGGCACGCATCACGTTAGAGTGACCCCGTGTCCGGTTCGGCTCACAAAGCACACCTCGCAGGGCGTGATCGTGACCGTAAGAGGACGGCACGTCGCGGATTCCGAGATCGGACGGATCGCCTCGTGCTTTAACGGGCAGAACTGCTACAACATCACGCGAGTGGGCAGTACCCGGACGGCATGGCTGATCACTTCCGGGGAATCGTGCGGCGCGGCCGACGTCGAGTTCGATGCGATGAACGCCCACGGCCGCCAGGTTGGACTATATTTCCTGAAAGTCTCAAACAAGTATTGCCCATAAGCGCCGCCGCGCTTATTCCGTAAGGCCAAACTCAAAAAGTTCGAGAATAGTGAGCGCCGTCGCTTTTGCCGCTTCTCAGCAATTGCAGGGGAACGAATGCCATGCTAGCTGCGTTACCGGATTGCGAAAGGAACGGGAGTCAGTGCGCTTCACGACCATTGCCGCGGTGGCCGCGGTCGCCGTCTTAACGGCTTGCACCGAATCGAGGAGCTCGTTGCCGCAAACATCGAGCGCGGCTTGCCGGTCGCACGCTTCGCAAACCGCGTCGAGCGTGGCGCGGGCAACGACGACCGCTCCTCAGGTTGCGACTGCGGCGCAGTTAGGGCTTTGGCCGCGTGAAGGGCCGTCGATGCGCGTCTGCGGCGATGTCGGTGAAGGCTATGCGCGTTGTCAGGCGTGGCTGCGTACCGACATTCGCGGCGCCATCAAACCGAACACGCCGGGTGGCTACGCTCCCGTCGATCTGCAGACGGCGTACGGCCTAACGAGCGACAGCAAGATCAACGGCAGCAATGAAACCGTCGCCATCGTTGACGCCTACGACGACCCGAACGTCGCCTCGGATCTCAGCGCGTACCGCGCGAGGTACGGCTTGCCGGCATGCACGGTCGCCAGCGGATGCCTCACCAAGCAATCCTACACATCGGAAACGAACGCCGGATGGGCCGGTGAGGAATCGGTCGACGTCGACATGGTCTCGGCGATCTGCCCGAACTGTAAGATTCTCTTGGTCGAAGCGGCCTCGGCAAGCATGGGCGATCTCAGCGCCGCCGAGCAATACGCAACGACTCACGCCGATTACGTCAGCAACAGCTGGAGCGGGGACGAGGGAACGACGACGTTCGACGACGACTACAAGACCGGCTGCGGCGTGATCGTCGCCGCGACCGGCGATAATGGTCACAACGCGACGGCGCAATGGCCGGCCATTCTTCCGAGCGTCATCGCTGTCGGGGGCACCGAGTTGCGATCGGTTAGCCCACGCGCAGAAACGGCATGGTTGCGCGGCGGAAGCGGCTGCAGCAAAGTTTACGCCAAGCCGGCATTTCAGAGTAATCTGAACACCGCCTGCTCGATGCGTGCCGAGGCCGACGTGGCGGCCGATGCTGATCCACACACGGGCGTCGCAGTGTACGATTCGTTTCATCAAGCCGGTTGGGTCGTCTTCGGCGGCACGTCGGTCGCCACGCCGATCGTCGCCGCGACCTTCGCACTCGCTGGAGCGACGAACGGGAATCCGCTGGAAAACCTTTACTCGCATACCGCAAACTTAAACGACGTCACGTCGGGAAGCGACGGTACCTGCGGAGCTCCACTTTGCGTCGCGGGTCAGGGATGGGACGGTCCGACCGGGCTCGGCAGTCCGAAAGGCACCAGCGCGTTATAGCGAATACCCTCCACCTACTTCGTGGAGGGATGAGCGATGAACAAGGCATGGGTCATCTGCGTCGCGATGCTGTTATCGGGATGCGGGGGCTTTCATTCCACACCCGCTTCGGTCGCTAGCTCGCAAACGCGCGCTACGAACGAGCAGACTTTTTCCTATACCGGAGCACAGCAAAACTTTACGGTTCCGACGGGCGTCACGCAAATTACCGTGACGGCGACCGGCGCGAGCGGTGGAGGCAAGTTACAGCGTAGGACTGGGGTTGGAGGCACGGGCGGGTTGGTCACGGCAACGATACCCGTTACTCCCGGCGAGACGTTAGCGATCTTCGTCGGCGGCAAAGGCGCGCAAGCTAAAGCGGGCGGAAAGGGCGGATTTAACGGCGGCGGCAACGGCGGCGTCGCGGGAGCGGCAAGTGGCAACGCGGGCAACGGAGGTGGAGGCGCATCCGACGTCCGTGAAGGCGGCAGCGCCTCGGCGAACCGCGTTGTGATTGCCGGCGGCGCAGGCGGCGGCGGCGGCTTTGCGGGAGGCTATGTCGCCGGTCCGGGCGGCAACGGCGGCGGCCTCGTCGGCAAGAACGGCGGCTTCCAGCATATCGGGAGTGGTCCGAGCGGCGAGGGCGGCAGCGGTGGCACGCAAAGCTCCGGCGGCAAAGGCGGTAAGAGCATTCACCGCGGTAGCTTCCCGACGTCGGCTCACGGAAAACGTGGCAAACTCGGCGCCGGCGGCGACGGCGGCGGCGGTTCCACGAGCGGCAACGGCGGCGGCGGAGGCGGCGGCGGTTACTTCGGCGGTGGCGGCGGCGGCGCCGGATCGCTGGGTACGAGCGGAGTCGGTGGAGGCGGTGGCGGCGGTGGCGCGTCGTCGTACGTCGAGCCCAGCGCGACGAACGTCGTAAATCGGCGCGGTAAAGCGCCTCGCGGAAACGGTGAGATCGTTATTAACTGGTAACGCAAGCCACGGCCGACAATTTGCGCACGGCGGACGCAAAGATCGACGCGGCAGACCGCACCTCGTCTTCGGAGACAATTAACGGCGGCGCGAAGCGTATCGAGTTGCCGCCGGCGCTTCCGATCAAGAGCCCTTCGTCGCGAGTGGCCGAAACGAGATCTTGCGCTCGAAAGGGCTCTTTGATTGTCATTCCGATTAGCAAGCCGGCGGTGCGCGGCGCGTCCAAGATCAACGGTTCGGCCGCGGCGAGCGCTTCGAGCGCGTCGGCGAACTGCGCCGCGCGAGCCTTCACGTTCGCGTTGAGATCGAGTCCGTCGCGGAGATGCAGATGCGCGAGCGCGGCGGCACAAGGTATGGGGGAACCGCCGAACGTCGACCCGTGATCGCCGGGGCTAAATCCCCGCGCCGCTCGATCGTTGGCCAAAACCGCGCCGATCGGAAGTCCGTTGGCGAGCGATTTTGCGATCGTCAGGATGTCCGGCCGAATTCTTAACTGTTCGAAGGCGAAGAGCGAGCCGGTACGGCCCATGCCGCACTGGATCTCATCGAAGATCAGCAGCGCGCCGTTCTCGTCGCAAAGACGTCGCGCCTCGCGCAGAAACTCTTGGTCGGCGGGATGCACGCCGCTCTCGCCTTGCACCGGCTCCACGATGAAGGCCGCGATGCGATTGTTAAACGCGCGCCGCAGCGCCTCTGCGTCGTTGAAGGTAACGAATTCGAAATCGCTGGGCAGCGGGCCGAAGCCTTCGCGATACGCTGAATTGGCTGTTGCGGCAAGAGAGCCGAAGGTTCTGCCGTGAAACGATCCGCTGCACGCCAAAATCTTCGTGCGATCGCGCTCCCCGCGGCGGAAAGCCGACTTCCGCGCGAGCTTAAAGGCGGCCTCGTTCGCCTCGGTGCCCGAGTTGCAGAAGAAGACGCCGTTCATTCCCGATCGTTTGACGAGCTCGCGAGAGAGCTCGCCCGAGGGTTCGTGATGGTATAAGTTGCTTGCATGCGTCAGGGTTCGCGCCTGTTTTGCGACCGCTTCCGCGATAACCGGATGGGCGTGCCCGAGCGCGCTGACTGCAAGGCCGCCGATGAAGTCGAGATAGCGCCGGCCGCGATCGTCGATCAGCTCGCAGCCCTCGCCCGCGACGATCGTCAGCGGCGCGCGATTATACGTATCGAGCAGCGTCACGTACGATAGCTCGCGTTGATGCGTACGTAGTCTCGCGAGAGATCGCATCCCCATCCGGTCGCCACGGCGTCGCCTAGTCCAAGATGCAGCTCGATCGATACGTTCGACGGCTCCAGCTCGCGACGAGCCTCCGCTTCGGAGAGCATCTCGTTGCCGGCGTGGTCGACCCAGCGTTTGCCATTGACCCGCAGCGACCAGCACGTGGGGTCGAGCGCGACGCGGGCAGATCCGGCCGCGGCGATGATGCGCCCCCAGTTCGGATCCTCGCCGTAGAGGGCCGTTTTCACCAGGTTGCTGTTCAAGACGGCGCGTGCGACGCTGCGTGCTTGTGCGACGTCGCGCGCCGCGCTTACCGTAATTTCGAGCGTCTTCGTCGCGCCCTCGCCGTCGGCGACCATGGCCTGCGCCAAGTCAAGGCAGACCATGCGCAAGGCCTGCACGCATTGAGCCGGCGTCTCCGCGCCGTTCGAGCTCGCCGGAGCGAACGCGTACACAGCGTCGTTGGTCGACATGTCGCCGTCGACCGAGATCATGTTGAAGCTCTCGTCGCAGCATTCGGCCAGGAGCGCCGCCAAGCCGTCGCGCGAGAGCGGGTAATCGGTGGCGACGAAGGCCAGCATCGTTGCCAGATTGGGGGCGATCATGCCCGAGCCTTTGGCGATCCCGCCGACGACGTATTTGCGATCGTTATGGTAGAAGGCGTAGGCGGCGAGTTTCGGAACGCGATCGGTCGTCATGATCGCCTCGGCCGCATCGAAAGCGGCCTTTCCTCCCGCATCGAGCTGCGCTGCCGCGCGTTCGAGTCCGCGCTGAACGCGATCCATGGGCAGCGGAACGCCGATGACGCCGGTCGAGGCGACGAGCACGTCGGTCGGGACGAGCTCGAGCAACGCCGCCGCCTGCCGCGCGGTTGCGTACGCATCGCGTTCGCCGCGCTCGCCGGTGCACGCATTGGCACACCCTGAATTGCAAACCAGCGCGCGCACGTAAGCAGAGTGCGCGAGATGCCTCGCGCTGACGAGAAGCGGCGCGGCCTTGATCTCGTTGGTCGTCACGACCGCCGCGCAGTGCTGCGGCGCGTCGAAGTGCAGGAGCGCGAGGTCGCGCTTGCGCGGCTTGATCCCGGCGTGCACGCCCGCGAGCCGCACCCCGGGTACTGCGCCGAGTCCTCCGCGCAGCGAGATTAGTTCAAGCGACGATTGCGCGAGCATCGAGACCAATATCCTCCCGGATTCCCAGCATAACGTTGAGGTTCTGAACGGCTTGCCCGGCGGCGCCTTTGCCGAGGTTGTCGATCGCGCAGATCACGCGCACTGCCGGGCCGTCGACGTCCACGCGAAGCTCCGCCTCGTTGGTGCCGGTTACCGCGGCGACGCTTGGCACGCGACCGGCGCAGAGTACGCGCAAAAACGGTGATGCGCCGTAGGCGCGTTCGTACGCGGCGCCGATATTGGCTGCATTCACCGGGGAATCGAACAGCGCGTACACATCGACGAGCATGCCGCGCGCGAGCGGCACGACGTGTGGTGTGAAGGCGACGTGCGCGTCGATCCCGGCGGCGTGAAAGTAACGCTCGATCTCCGGCTGGTGGCGATGGCCGTTCAAGCCGTAGGCGCGAATGTCGCCGTTGACTTCGGCGTAAAGCGAACCGACGCGCGGCGTCCGTCCCGCGCCGGTGATGCCGCTCTTCGCATCGATGACGACGTGACGCGGCTTACCGATCGATGCGAGTGGGAGAGTCGCGAGCAGCGCGGCCGTCGGATAGCAGCCGGGATTCGCCACCAGCCGCGCGCCGGCGATCGCGTCGCGAAACCATTCGGTTAGGCCGTACGTCGCCGACTCGTCGAAGCGATAACACGAGGAGAGATCGATCACTCGCGCTCCGCGGTCGAGCAGCGCCGGAACGACCGTTGCGGCTTCCGATTCGGACCCGGCTACGATGACGACCTCATCGGGTGCGACGGTTTCGAGCACGCTGCCGAACTCGTCGAACCGATATGCAGTCGTTCGCAGAAGAGGAAAGTGGTCGCCGGCGAGTTCGCCGGCATGGCTATGGCTCTCGATAACTCCGACCTTGACCGACGGATGAGCGTGTAAAAGCCGAAGGGCTTCCGTCGCCGCATAGCCGCCGGCGCCCCAAATGTGAACGCGCGTCACGGGGCAACTCCCGATAAGCAAGAAAGGTCCGATTCGAGCGACGCGATTTGGCGGCGAACGTCCGCTGGCTCCGTGGATCCGGCAGTTTTTTTCGAACCGACGGAACCGAGCGCATCGCTCGCGCCGTCGAGCGCGCGCCCTTCCGACTCGGCGCGAAGAACGTCGGCGCCGACGCGCGCGTGCGCCGCGCGCGGCGACATGCCCCCGGCGATGAGCGCGTCGGCAAGATCCGTCGCGATCGTATGACCGTCGAGTGCCGTGGCCTTCATGCGATCGCGTGCGAACGAGATGGCGTCGAACGCGTGGGCGAAGGCCTCCAGGGTTGCGAGCGCCGCCTCGACGATTGCGAGCGTTTGGCTCTTGGTTACCTGGAGATCGCGCTGATAAGACGGTGCCAGGCCGCAGAGCGTCGCGAGCGCCCCCGCGTAGGATCCCACGAGCTTCGCCGCGTGCGCGCGAACGAGCTCGAAGGTATCCGGGTTGCGCTTTTGCGGCATCAGGCTGGACCCGGTCGAGGCGCTGTCCGCCACCCGCACGAAGCCGTACGCCGGCGCGCACCAGGCGATTAACTCTTCCGCGATTCGTGAAGCATCGACGACGGCACGAACGCACGCGTGAGCGAGGTCGAGAGCCGCATCGCGATTGCCGACCGCGTCGAGCGCGTTGCGGGATGCCGACGCGAATCCGAGCGCCTGCGCCGCGCGAGCGCGATCCAGCGCTAAGCCCGAGCCGGCGAGTGCGGCACTTCCGAGCGGGCACGAGCTCGCCGCAGCACTCGCGATCGCGGCGAACCGTTGCGCCGCACGCACGAAAGGCTCCGCCCACGCGACGAGCATGAAGGCGAGCAGCACGGGTTGCGCAGGTTGGCGGTGCGTGCAGCCGGCGACGACGGTTCCGGCTTCGAGTTCCTCTCGCGCGCGGCCGGCGATCGCCGAAGCGATTTCGCGCGAACGTTTTGCGGCGCGGTGCGCACGATCGCGAACGTAGAGCAGCAGCGTGGTCGCAACCTGATCGTTGCGGCTCCGTCCTGCGTGCAGCCACTCTCCGCTCGCGCCAGCCAGCTCGCGCACGCGTGCGTCGATCGCGCCGTGAACGTCCTCCGCATTCGTCGTCCGCGCGAAGGCGGCGAAGGTGCCGGCGGCGATCTCGGAGCGTACTTCCTGCAGCGCGTTCCGCAAGGCGTCGGCTTGATCTGCGGCGACGATCGATCCGCCCTCGAGCGCCGCGACGTGTGCGAGCGAGCACTCCGCATCGAAGTCGGCAAGGATCAAATCCTCTTCGAGCGAGGAGCCAAAGGCGAGGAGCTTTTGGTCGGCGGCCATCGCAAATCGGCCTCCCCATTGCAAGGCCGTCACGCCGGTATCGCTTCGGCACGAGCACCCCGCGCGACGGCTTCGAGCGGAAGCGCGTGCAGGGCGATGAACCCATCGGCGGCCCGATGGTCGAAGGCGTCGCCGTTTCCATACGTGGCGAACCTTTGGCGATAGAGGGAATGCGGCGATCGCGCTCCGGTCACCGCGCAGCTTCCGCGATGCAGGCGCAGGCGAACTTCGCCGGACATCCGCGCGGCAAACGTCGCGATGAATCCGTCGAGAGCGGCACGCAGCGGCTGCATCCACAGACCGTCGTAGATAAGCTCGGCGTAGCGCTGGTCCACCAGCGCCTTGAAGCGCAGCTCGTCGCGCGTGAGCACCAGCCGTTCGAGCGCGCGATTTGCGGCGATGAGCGTTACGGATGCCGGGCACTCATACACCTCGCGCGACTTGAAGCCGACGACGCGGTCTTCAACGAGGTCGATTCGTCCGACGCCGTGGCGGCCTCCGAGCGCGTTGAGCCGGGCGACCAGCGGCGCGGACGACAGCTCGTCGACGGACGGTAAACCCGCAACGAACGTCACCACGATCTCTTCGTATTGCGCGGGTGCCGATTCGGGTGCCGACGTCCAGGCAAACGCGTCTTCCGGCGGCGCGCACCAAGGGTCCTCGAGTACCCCCGCTTCAATGGAACGTCCCCATAGGTTCGCATCGATCGAATACGGCCGTTCGGCGGTATGCGATACCGGCACGCCGTGTGCGCGTGCAAACGCAATCGCATCGGGACGCGAAAGCGGCGATTCACGAAGCGGAGCGCGGCAGACGATGTCGGGGTCGAGAGCGCGCACGGCGAGCTCGATGCGAACCTGGTCGTTGCCTTTGCCGGTGCAGCCGTGTGCGACGGCGTCCGCTCCGTAGCGGCGCGCGGTCTCGACGAGCAGCTCGGCGATGAGCGGGCGCGAGAGCGCTGCAGACAGGGGGTAGACGCCTTCATAGAGCGCGTTCGCGCGCAGCGCGGCAAACGCGTACTCGTCGATAAAGCGGGCGCGAGCGTCGAGCAGCACCGCATCGTAGGCGCCGAGCGCAATGGCCTTTGCACGCGCGGCTTCGAGCGCGACTTTGGCGCCCTCACCCGCGATTGCATCGCTCTCGCCGAGATCGACGGTCATTGCCACGACCTCGTGGCCTTCGAGTACGAGCTTTTTCAGAAGGACCGACGTGTCGAGTCCGCCGGAATAGGCCAAGACGATGCGGCTCATGCCGCCAGACCCGCCTTCAGATCGAGGAAGCGCCGCGTCACGACGGGCATCTCTTTCGGCGAGCGTAGAACGATGAGGATCGTGTCGTCGCCGCCGACCGTGCCGAGGACTTCGGGCCACGAGGCCTCGTCCACCGCCGACGCCACCATCATCGCGCTGCCCGGCGGGGTGTGAATCACGATGAGATTGCCGCTTCCCGCGACGTCGATCGCCAGCTCGTTCATCGCGCGATGGAGGCGGCTCGCGTAGTTTGGCGCGGCGCTGGGAACGACGTATTTGAATATTTCGCCCTGATCCGATGTAATCGGCACCTTTGCCAAGTGCAGCTCGCGGATGTCGCGGGATACGGTGGCTTGCGTCACCTCGAAACCTTGGCGACGAAGCAATGCGACGAGCTCGTCCTGCGAGTGGATCGGTCTCGTGGCGACGAGCGTTAAAATCGCGCGTTGGCGACGATCTTTCATATCGGAAAACCTCGACAATCGGTGAGTAGAGCGACGAGGAGGGCCTTTTGTGCGTGGAGGCGGTTTTCGGCTTGCGTAAAGACGGCGCTCCGCGGGCCGTCGATGACGTCGGGCATGACCTCCTCGCCGCGATGCGCGGGAAGACAATGCAAGAAGATCGCGTGCGGAGCGGCGTAACTCATGAGTTACGCCGCTCCG
>DATASC010000090.1:0-9792 GCA_036269355.1 Candidatus Cybelea sp.
CTCCTCGACGATTATCTGGCGGTCGCAGCCATTCTCTCTTATAAGCTGCCGAAGCGCCTCGACATCCGCGAACCAATCCTGCCGCTGCTCCGGCTCGGTTTCTGCCCAGGCCAATACGCTCGAAACGATGCTCGAGACCGATACACCGTATCTGGTCGATAGGTGCCTCAACGTCGCCATCTTCGCCCCCGAAATGCGGACATTCAAAACGCCGCCATCGTCCCTTGGCTTCGCCCGATCACTCGCCACATCAATTCCTCCCGACGCCTAGAATAGCATTAGCTCGGCGGCGCCGCAATCACCGTGTCATACAGAGTCTTTACAAAACAAATTATGCAAACGAGAACGTCGAAAGAACGCGAACATATGTACGGGCGGACGTGTTTGCTGCGATCCAATCGCGACAGCTAGCCAACAGACTGCTTTGACGGCATCCTGCAGCGCCATTTGCACTGACTCCTGTAAATTGAGTCGCACTTCTGGATATCAGCAACGCCTTCGAAAAGTCACACATTTACCTTGCCTTAAGGTACGCTGGGGCGTATAGTGGTGGGAAGTAGTGCTTAGTGGTGTCTTCCGGAGGACTTTGTGCACGCGGAACTGCCGCGCTTTGCCGGTTCGGAGCAGCACGCCCTTGACCACAAGGGGCGGCTTATTGTACCGGCGCGCTTCCGCGAGCGCCTCGGGCCCCAGTTCGTCCTAACGATCGCCCCGCCGGACGCATGTCTCGCTCTCTACCCCACCGCGACGTGGGTTGAGTTTTGCGGCCGCCTCGAAGCGGTTCCGACGAAGGACGAACGCTACCGCCGCCAGATCCGATACCTCTTCGCGCATAGCGAGGAGGTCGCGTGCGATGCGCAAGGCCGGGTGGTCGTGCCGGCGCGCCTTCGGGAGTACGCGGGAATCGAACGGCAAGTCGTCTCGGTCGGTCTCCTGACGCGAATCGAGATCTGGGCGAAGGAGCGATACGACTTCCAAACGCCGCCCGAAGGTGAGATCCCGGGCTTCATGGCCGAGTTTGGCCTGTGATGTGGCAGCGTGACCCATGTCTCGGTGCTGCTCGAGGCCGCAATGGAACAGCTCGCTCTGCGTCCGAACGGCGCCTACGTCGATGCGACCTTCGGGGGCGGCGGCCACACGCGCTCGATTCTGGATCGGCTGAAGGGCGGTCGCGTCGTTGCCATCGATGCCGATCCTCAGGCCTCCGCACGCGCAGCCTCCATCTCCGATCCGCGCTTAGTCTTCGTTCAAGCAAACTTTCGCGAAATCACTCGCGTCCTCGACCGGCTCGCGATCGACTCGGTCGACGGCGTTCTCTTCGATTTGGGAGTCTCGTCGATGCAACTTGACGATCCCGAGCGCGGCTTCTCGCTCGGAAAACCGGCT
This sequence comes from Candidatus Cybelea sp., assembly GCA_036269355.1. Taxonomy (GTDB): domain Bacteria; phylum Vulcanimicrobiota; class Vulcanimicrobiia; order Vulcanimicrobiales; family Vulcanimicrobiaceae; genus Cybelea. The sequence goes on from DATASC010000090.1 coordinate 1,387, forward strand.
GCGCTCGACATGCGGATGGATCCGGGCGCCGGGCGAAACGCATATGAAATCCTCTCGACGGCGAGCGAAGGCGAGCTTGCGGACATCTTCTTCTATTATGGTGAGGAGCGTTCGGCGCGGCGCATCGCACGGGCAATCGTCTCGCGCCGATCGAGTGGAAGTTTGCCGAACACGACCGCGGAGTTCGCCCAGCTCGTTTCCGGCGTCGTACATCGGCGCGGGCGCCGCGAGCGCATCCATCCGGCGACGCGCGTCTTTCAGGCGCTGCGCATTGCCGTCAACGATGAGCTTGACGCCTTGCGCGAAGGCCTGCATGGCGCGGTCGGGCGTTTGCGCGTCGCGGGCCGAATCGTCGCGATCAGCTTCCACTCGCTCGAGGACCGAATCGTGAAGCAGAGCTTTCGCGACGACGATCGGCTCGACGTGCTGACGAAGCGTCCCATTCTGCCCGGGGACCGCGAGATTGCTGAGAACCGGCGCGCGCGCAGCGCCAAGCTGCGCGCCGCAGAGCGGAAGGCGAGCTAATGGTTGCGCCGCGACTCGTCGAGCGCCCACCGCGCCTCCGCAATCCGCGCACCGTGCGTGCCGCCACGCAGCGGCGCATCGTTCGCAAATCGCGCGCCCGTTACGTCGGCGTTGGGCGCGTCTTTACCGCCTTGATCGGCGTGCTCTTCCTGCTGATGTGCTACGTCTTGCTGACGTCGAGCCTCACCGGGATGAGCTATGCGGTAGCGACGGCGCGAGCCGACCGCGAAGCGTTGCAAGAGGAAACGATGCGCCTCGACGATCGCATCGCCGCGCTACGCTCGGACGACCGGCTCGCGGAGATCGCCGCGCGTCTGGGGATGCGCGAACCGGCGACGCTTGCGGTGGTGAGAATCGTGCCGCCGCGTGTAGCTCGAGTGAAGCCGCGCTTTGCGTTGCTCTCGTCGCTGGCCGGGCTCTTCGTCCCGGTCGTCTCGCGCTCGCAGTGAGCGCAGCGCGCCGTTAGCGCGGTCGAACGGATGCACCAGCGGACTTTCGCGCGCGTCGCTCCGATGCGCGCGCGGCTGTCGTTTTATGCATGTCTGATCGTCGCGCTCTTTCTCGCGTGGCGGCTCTACGACGTTCAGGCGGTTAAAGGTTCCGTCTACGCGCGCGAGGCGCTCGCGCAGCGCTCCGACACCGTCGAGGTGTTCGCGCGCCGTGGCAGCATTCTCGATCGCAGCGGAAACGTGCTCGTCCGTTCCATGCCGTCGGAGAGCGTCTACGCCGTGCCGCGCGAGATCGTCGATGCGGACGCAACGGTAACGAAGCTCGAGCGAATCGTCGGCAAGCTCGACACCACGACGGTCGCAGCGCTGCACGACCGGCATCTGTGGTTCGTCTGGATCGCTCGAAAGGTTCCGCACGAGGAGGCAGCGCGGGTTCGCGGTCTCGGCCTGCTGGGCGTCGATCTCAAGGAAGAGCAGACGGGATTGCGCTTCGATACCGCGGGACGGCTTGCGTCGACGATAATCGGTTTCGTCGGAACCGACGAGAACGGACTCGACGGAATCGAGTACGCGTTTGACGATATGCTGCGGGGGCGCTCGGGGCGCGTCACGCTCGAAGCAGACGAGTTCGGGCGCCCGATTCCGTTCGGTCGCGAACGCGTCGTCACGCCTGCGCAACCCGGCTCGGACGTCGAACTGACGATCGATCCATACCTCCAGTTCATTACCGAGCGGGCGCTCGCGAAGCAAGTCGCAACGTATCACGCACTCGACGGGACGGCGATCGTGATGGATCCCTGGAGCGGCGAAGTGGTCGCCATGGCCAACGTCCCGAACTTCGACACGAATCGCTTCTGGAAGTTCGGCGACGAACAGCGGCGCGACCGCGCGATCATGGACTCGTACGAGCCCGGCTCCACGTACAAGCTGGTCACGGCAGCGGCCGCACTCGATTCACACAAGGTCACGCTTTCGACCCGGTTTCCCGCGCGTAACGCGATTGAAGTCGGCGGCCAGACGATTCATAATGCCGAGGACGGTCTCTTGGGGACCGGAGGAAGCGAGACGCTCGAAGAGATCATCGCGCTTTCGCACAACGTCGGCGCCGCGGAGGTCGGCTTGGAGATCGGCGGTAAGACCCTCTACGACATGGAGCGCAAAGCAGGCTTCGGAACGCCGAGCGGCGTCGGGTTGCCCGGCGAGAATCCGGGAATCGTTCCGCCGCCGTCGCAGTGGAGCGGTTCGTCGCTGGCGACGATGTCGTTCGGCCAGGGCGTCTCCGTAACTCCGCTCGCGATGGCGCGTTACTACGCCGCGATTGCCAACGGCGGCTTGCTGATGCAGCCGCGCATCGTGCGTGCCGTTTTCGATCCGCAGGGCACGCTGCTGCGCCGCTACTCGCCCCAGGTCGTTCGCCGCGTCTTCTCGCAACGCACCGCGACGGAGCTTCGCTCGTTTCTCCGGGCGGTCGTCCTTCACGGCACGGGAAATCCGAGCGCGCAGATTCCGGGCTACGCGACCGCGGGCAAGACCGGTACGGCGCAGATGGTGGTAGACGGCCAGTACCGTTCGGGATACTACGCCGCATCGTTTATCGGAATGGTTCCCTATCCGCGCGCCCGCTACATTATTTACGTAAAAGTGGAACGTCCCATCGGGGCGTACTACGGAAGCATCGTTGCGGCTCCGGCCTTCGCGGAGATCGCTCGCGATGCGATGCTGCACGCCGGAGTCTTGCCGAGCGCTTCCGTAGCAGTACGTGGGCGGTGATCGCAGCGTCGCGCTGACGACGCTGCTGAGCCGGATTGCCTGGACGGAGATTACCGGCGAACGCGACCTCATTATTACCGGCGTTTCCATGGACTCGCGCGAACTCAAGCCTGGCGCACTCTTCGTCGCGCTGCGCGGGAGCCAAGCAGACGGCAACGACTACGTCGCGGACGCGGTGGCGCGCGGAGCTCGTGCGATCGTCGTGGAAACCGCCGCGAGCGTTTCGCTCCCGAAGAGCGTAGCCGTCGTTCGCGTGCGCGACGCGCGGCGCGCGCTCTCCGCCTTGGCGGCGGCATTTTACGGCGATCCATCGCACGATCTCGCCGTGGCCGGCGTCACCGGCACGAACGGGAAGACGACGGTCACGCACATGATTGCGGCAGTACTCGGCAATGCCGGAATGCCGTGCGGCGTCGTCGGAACCGTCGGCGCGGAGTTCGCCGAGCGTTCGTGGCGACTCGAGAACACGACGCCGCTGCCTCCCGAGCTCCACGACGTGCTCGCGCAGATGCGCGACTCCGGCGCGCGCGCCGTCGCGATGGAGGTGAGCTCGCACGCCCTCGCGCTCGACCGCATTGACGACGTGCGGTTCTTCGTTGCGGCGCTCACCAACGTCGCGCGCGACCATCTCGACTTTCACGAGACCGTCGAAGCGTACGCCGCTGCGAAGCGCCGCCTCTTCGAGCTGGCGCGGCGCTGCGTGCTCAACGTCGACGATCAGTACGGCCGGCGTTGGGCCGAGGAGCTGCGCCGCGACGGACGCGACGTGATCACCTACGGTCTGGAGAGCGACGCCACGCTGGTCCCGAAGGAGATCGTGGTCGAGGCGGGCGGCAGCCGGTTCGTCGTCGACGCGGTCCGTTACGAGTTGCCTCTGGCCGGGCGCTTCAACGTCTGGAACGCCTTGGCGGCGATTGGCGTCGCGCGTTCTTTCGGTATTGCCGATGTCGTGGCCGCCGAAGCGCTCGCGCGAATCGATCGCATCCCGGGGCGCATGGAGCGGCACGTTGGCGGCGACGTCGGGGTGGTCGTCGATTACGCGCACACGCCGGACGCGCTTGAATCGGCACTGCAGTCGTTGCGGGAGACGACGAGGGGAGCGCTCGCGGTCGTCTTTGGATGCGGAGGCGATCGCGATCGCGGGAAGCGGCCTGAGATGGGGGCCGTGGCTTCGCGTCTCGCCGATCGGGTCTACCTCACCGACGACAACCCGCGCTCGGAAGCGCCGCACGTCATTATCGAAGAGATCGCCTCTGGTATTGCCGATCGCGACTACATCGTCGAGCCCGATCGGCGGCGTGCGATCGAACGCGCGATCGCGGAAGCGCGTCACGGCGACGTAGTGCTCGTTGCCGGAAAAGGTCACGAGACCTATCAGATCGTGGGTGACCGCGTGTTGCCGTTCGACGACGCCGCGATCGTGCGGGAAGCGCTGGCCGCGCGCGAGGCGTTGCGATGAATCTGCCGATCGACGCCGCAATCGCCGCGACCTCGGCAACGCTCCTCGACGGCGCCGCCGCGCCGCCATCGCTCCGGATGAGCACCGATACGCGGACGATTCTTCCCGGAGATACATTCCTCGCTTTGCGCGGCGAGCGTTTCGACGCTCACGATTTCGTCGCGGAAGCCGTGCGGCGAGGAGCGGGGATGATCGTCGTCGATCGGCCGCAGGCACGCGTGCCCGGTGCGGCGACGATGCTCGTGCGCGACACGCAGGCGGCGTATATGGCGCTGGCCGCCGCAGCCCGCGCGCTCTTTCACGGCCGAGTCGTTGGGATCACCGGCAGTACGGGTAAGACCACCACGAAAGCCTTTCTCACCAAGGTGCTTGCCGAGAAGTTCGGCGATCGAATAGCCGCGACGCACTCGAACGAAAACAACGAAATCGGCGTCAGCAAGCTGCTGTTGAGTGCGTCGAACGAGGAGCACGACGTGCTCGTCATCGAGATGGGCGCGCGCCACTTTGGCGACGTCGAGGTACTCGTCGACATCGCCCGCCCGGAAATCGGCATTCTGACCAACGTCGGCGACGCGCACGTCGAGATTATGGGTTCGCGCGAACGCCTCGAAGCGACGAAGTGGGCACTTTTTGCTCGCGGCGCGGCCGCGATCCTCAACGCGAGCGACGAGGTTTCGCGCCGGCGCGCCCCAATGCTCGCGGGATCGCCTCATTGGTTCGCTGCGGAGGATGCCTCGTCGCTCGATCTACCGCCGTCCGGCTCGTCATACACCGTGCTCGGCAAGAATAGGCTCTCGTATCGGTCGCCTACGGAGCACGTGGAGATCGACGTGGACGTGCGCGTGCCCGGGTGGCACAACCGGGCGAACCTCGCGGCCGCAATCTCCGCTGCGACCGAGCTCGGCGTGCCGCTGCCGGAAATCGCTGCGTGCATTCCCGACTTGCAGCTGCCCGGCGGGCGTTACGATCGTCTCACGCTGCACGGGATTCGCATCATTTACGACGCCTACAACGCGAACGCGAACGGCATGATTGCCGCGCTCGACGCCTTCGCCGGCGAGGCCGCGGCGCGCCGTATCGCCGTCCTCGCTTCGATGGCCGAGCTCGGCGATGAATCGCCGTCCCTGCACGAGCGCGTGGGCGCTCACGCGGCGGCGCGCGTCGACATGCTCTTGGTAAGCGGCGAGTACGCCGCCGATCTCACGCGCGGCGCACGGCGCGGCGGCTTGAGCGAGCGCCAGATCGTTCAGATCGCCACGAACGCCGAGGCGGCGCGCTGGCTGCGCGAGCACGTTAGCGATGACGACGTCGTCCTTTTAAAGGGCTCCCGCAAATACAAGTTGGAAGAGATCGTCGAAGAGTTGCGCACGTGAGTCTTGCAACGCGCGGTTTGCTCGTGACCCGCCGGGAAGCGCCGGCCGGGCTGACCGCAATCCCCGTCCGAACCCCGCTCGTCCGTCCCGGCGACGACCTCGTCGCCGCAATCGCGCGCGCCGTGCACGGCATCGCGCGTACGGGCGATGTAATCGCCGTCTCCGAGACGGCGGTCGCTATCGCACAAGGCGAGCTCCTCGGCGCCGAGTACGTGCGTCCTTCGCGGTTGGCGTTCGCGCTTTCACGGCGCGCCGATCCGATGGCAACGATTAGCCAGCCCGAGTCGGTCCAGCTCGTCATCGATCGCGTCGGTGCGTGGAAGGTCGTCTACGCCACCCTCGCCCAACTCGCCGGCCGGCTCGTGGGACGGCGTGGAGTCTTCTATGAAGTGTTGGGCGACGCGATCGCCGCCTTCGACGGTTACACCGGGACGATGCCTCCTTACGAACGCGCGATCGTCTTCGCTCCGCGCGACGCCGACGGCTTCGCGAGCTCCGTGGAAGAGCGGAGCGGCATCGCTTGCGCCGTGGTCGACGCGAACGATCTCGGACGCGCGAAGGTTCTGGGCTGCTCGCGCGGCGTCCGCGCGGCGGTCGTCGAGGCGGCGCTGCTCGACAATCCGCATGGCAACAGCGACGAACAGACGCCGCTCGTCGTGCTGAAGTGGCGGGGAAGCGGCGGCAATCCGCTCGTGGAGGCATCGTGAGCAATCCGTCGTGGACGACGCTCGCGGTTTGGGTTCTGGCCGGCTTCGCGATCGCGGCGCTGGCAACGGCCGCGCTGCTCGCGATCCTGGGTCGCCTCGATATGCGTCAGCGCGCCTATGAAGACGCGCCCCTAACGCATCAAGTGAAAACGGGAACGCCGACTATGGGCGGCATCGTCTTCGTCGTCGTCATGCTCGCCGCGTTGGCGGGCGCGCGTTTTCCGCTGCTTCCCGAACTCGCGCTGCTGGTCGTGCTCTGCGCGGGAATCGGCGCGGTCGACGATATGCTGGCGATTCGAAATAGCGCGAATCGGGGGCTTCGCGCGCGCACGAAGTTCTTGGCGACCGCGCTGGCGGCCGTGATCTTCCTGCGGCTCTCCGCGGCGTCGCCGAGCCTCTTCCCTCCCGACGTCATCTTCCACGCGGGAACCTTTGCGCTGATCGCCCCGCACTGGCTCTGGCTAGCGCTAGGGATTCTCGCGATTACCGGGACGACGCACGCCGTGAACCTCGCCGACGGCCTCGACGGATTGGCCGCAGGGACGATGATTGCGCCGCTCGTCGTGCTCGCGCTGGTCGCCGCCGGCGCCGCACTGCCCGGCGTCGCGATTGCCGCTGCGGCCGGAATCGGCGCGTGCGCCGGCTTTTTGCTCTTCAACCTGCATCCGGCGCGCGTCTTCATGGGCGACACCGGTTCGCTCGCGCTGGGCGGGCTGCTCGCCGGTTGCGCGATACTTACCGGCGAGATGCTGCTGCTCGTCGTCATCGGCGGTGTCTTCGTCGTCGAGGCGCTTTCCGTAATCGTGCAAGTCACCTATTTCAAGGCGACGCGCGGCCGGCGTATATTTCGCATGAGTCCGCTGCATCATCACTTCGAACTCTGCGGATGGCCCGAGACAAAGGTCACGTCGCGCTTTTGGCTTGCGTCGGTGCTCTGTTCGCTGTTAGGATGGGCCATCGTGCGATGAGCGAAACCTTTCAGTTTAGTGCCGGCGAGAAGATTCTGGTCATCGGGCTCGGTCGCAGCGGTCTAGCGAGCATCGAGGTCTTGAGCGAGCAGAACGTCACTCTCTACGCGACCGACGAGAAGCCGGTTAGCGATCTCGCCGACCCAATCGCCTTCGCGCACGCCCACGGCGCCCGGTTCGTCGAGCCCAAGTCGATCGGCGCCATCGCGCACGAACTCGGCTGCGCCGTGCTCTCTCCAGGAGTTCCGCCGACGTCGCCGGTCGTACGCCTGATGCACGACGCCGACGTTCCCGTCCTCGGCGAGATCGAGCTCGCTTACCGGCTCTGCCGAGCGCCGATCGTGGCGGTGACCGGAACGAAGGGCAAGTCGACGACCACCGCTCTGATCGGACACCTGCTGCGTGGCTGCGGACAGCGCGTTCGGGTTGGGGGTAACATCGGTAACCCGCTCATCAAGGAAGTGCGCGGTGCGACCGCCGCCGAGTGGGTCGTTGCCGAGGTCTCTTCCTTTCAGCTCGAGACGATTCGCGCGTTCAAGCCGCGCGTCGCCGTTCTGCTCAACATCGCGCCTGATCACCTCGACCGGTACCATTCGATGGAGGAGTACGCCGAAGCGAAGTATCGCATCTGCGCTAACCAGTCGATGGACGATTGGTTCGTCGGCAACCTCGACGATGAGCGGATCAGCGTCGTCGACTGGCGCGACGGGAACGCGCGCGCTCAGGCGCGTCAGCTATGGTTCTCGCTCGACCGGAGCGACCGTGCCACGATGTATCTGCGCGACGACATGGTGATGTACGCGCCGGTCGCCGGCGATCCGCGGCCGATCTGCGTCGTCGCGCGTCACGAGATCCCGCTGCCCGGCGAGCACAACGTGCGAAACGCGATGGCGGCGCTGCTCGCGGCGATTGCGGCGGGATGCGCGATCGAGCCGCTGCGCGAGGCGATCAAGACCTTCGAGTCAATGCCGCACCGGCTGAAAACCGTCGCCGAGATCGACGGCATTCGTTACGTCGACGACTCCAAGGCGACGAATCCGGCATCGGTCGTCGCGGCGCTCTATACCTACGACGAACCCGTGGTCCTCATCGCCGGCGGACGTGCGAAGGGCACGACCTTCGATGCGATGGGCGCGGCGAAGGTCGTGCCCTTCG
>DATASC010000091.1:0-41541 GCA_036269355.1 Candidatus Cybelea sp.
AGGGTAAACGCGGCTACTAACGCTTCAGGACTCAAGAGCGTAACCTTTCTTAATGACTATCGCCGATCGCCAGCGAGAAGTAGACGATCGCCAGGAGGGTAAAAACGAACGCTTGGACGGTGCCGACGAAGAAGTTGAAAAACTGAATGAAGAAGGGCGCGACCGCCACCGCAAACGACAGGTTGAGCGCGCCGATCTTGATGTGGTCTTCGATGATCTGCGCGACGATCAAGAAGAGCAGCTCGCCGACGAAGATATTGAAGAACAACCGGGCAGCGAGCGTCAGCGGCCGCGAGAACTCCTCGATGAGGTTGATGGGCAGCAGCCACGTAAACGGCTGAACCAGATGCTTGGCGTGCGTCTTTGGAAACAGCACCCACGTCGCGAGCCAGACGATCAGGGCCAGCGGAACCGTCGTATTGAGATCGGCGGTCGGAGAACCCCCGACCGGAAGCCCGAGCGCCTTGAACGGCAGCATTCCGAACTGATTGAGCAAGAAAATGAAGACGAAGAGCGCGATGAAGAACGGCACGAAGGGTTCGCCGCGCTTCCCGAGCGTGCTGGTCGCCAGATCTGCAACGTAGTTCACGACGCCCTCGACGACGACTTGGCGCTTCATCTGGGTAGGCCGCCGGTAGCTGGCCCCGATCCACGCGAAGAACGCCAACGAGAGCGCCATGACGATCCACGTCGTCACGATCGTGTCGGCATGCACGGCTCCCAGCACCGGCAGGTGCCACAGGATATGTGCGCCTAGGTTTTCTTGCACGAAGGTGTTCTCGTTCTACTTTCGGTCGAATGCGTGCAGTGCGCCAACTGCAAATAACGCTAACGGGAGGAAAAAACCGGCGAAGTACCAGGCCATCGGCCACCAGGGGCCGTGCACGGCGAACGCCACCGGGACTATACTGAAGACCCCGATTCGCAGGAAACTACTTAAGACGAAGAGCCCTACGGTCCGGTTCTTTAAGAGCAACTCGCCGCTGCTCCCGGTTAGCTGGGCATTGAGCACCCCGCAAAGCCCACCGGTCGCAAGCGCCAAAGCCGGGAAGGGAAGCCAGCGAACCACCAAAAGCGCCGCGACGGCTACGCTTGCCAGAGACCTGATCGAAACTGCCCGTTTGAGCGCGAAATAGGCAGCGAGATCGGCCGCCGCGTCGGCGTCGCTGTAGCTACGCCCGCCGAGCTTTTCCTCCTGCATTTTGGTTTTACATCGACCGCAGCAGCATCCGGTACGCGGAGTATCCGCCGAGGGCCAGCCCCGCGAAGAGTCCGGCCGCCGCCAGACTAGGCACCCTCAGACGCTCGCCGAGCCATAGCCCCGCGAGGAGACCGGCCACGGTCGTGCCCGCGAACGCGCCGCCCGCCCCCAGGACCGGCAGCAGGGGCTTCATCGGCTCGCGGGTGCGGTTTGCGCCGGCTGCTCCCCAAGGAATGGGGCGGGATACTTCCCCTCGCGCAGGCGAGCAATCAGCCATTCCGCGATGCGGACACCGGCGCGGCCGTCCCCGTACGGATTTACCGCCTGAGCCATCCGCGCGTACTCGCCTGGCTCTTCGAGAAGCCGGCGCGCCGCCGAGACGATTCGGGTGCGCTCGTGCCCAACGAGCTCGAGGGTTCCCGCGGCGAGCCCTTCGGGGCGCTCGGTTTCGTCGCGCATGACGAGCACCGGTTTGCCGAGGCAGGGCGCTTCCTCTTGGAGCCCACCCGAGTCGGTCAAAATGAAGACCGAGCCTTTCACCGCCGCAACCATCTCCGCGTAGTCGACCGGTTCGACCAATACGACGCCGGAAACGCCGTCGAGCACTTCGTGCGCCAGCGGGGCGACGCGCGGCGAGGGGTGCACCGGCCAATAGATCTGCGGACGTTCCTGTAGTTCGGCGATCTCGCGGAGCGCCGCGCAGATCTCCCGCATAAAGGGTTGGTTCTCGCGGCGGTGCGCGGTAACGACGATAACCGGGCGGCGCGGATCGACCTCGTTCCAACGCGGCGGCAGCGGAAGGTCGCGGCGCGCCGCCGTCTCGGCGAAGGCATCGATCACGGTGTTGCCCGTCACAAAGATGTCGCCGGCGGTGACGTGCTCCTGCAGCAAATGCTCGCGCGCGAGCGCCGTCGGAGCGAAGTGATACGAGGAGATCGCCCCCGTGAGGCGGCGATTCATCTCCTCGGGATAGGGCAGCCAGCGATTTTGCGTTCGCAGCCCCGCCTCGACGTGACCGACCGGGGTCTGCTGGTAGAACGCAGCGAGCGCGGCCGCCGTGCTCGTGGTCGTGTCGCCGTGCACCAGCACCACGTCCGGCCGCGCCTCGGTCAAAACGCGTTCCATTCCAATTAAAACGCGCGTCGTTACCTCGGTCAGCGTTTGGTCCTCGGTCATCACGTTCAAATCGTATTGCGGCGCGATGGCGAAGAGCGCGAGCAGGTCGTCGAGCATCTTGCGGTGCTGAGCGGTGACGCAGACGAGATCGTCGACCTCGGGATGCAGACGAAGCGCCCTCACGACGGGCGCCATTTTAATGGTGTCGGGGCGCGTCCCGAAGACGCTCATGACTTTCAATTTGTCCATCGGAAACCGCTACGTCGCGTGACGAAAGACGTGCGTGAACTCGCCCGAGAAGGCCAGCGCGACCGCGCCGAGCACGAAGCATACCGCGTAGAGCAGCAACACGGCCTGACGCACGTTGAGCCCAAAACGAAAGATGAGCTGGTGATGGAAATGGCCGCGATCGGCCTCCGTGATTCGTTTGCCGCTGCTCGCGCGACGCACGATCGCCGCCGCGGTATCGAGCACCGGCAGAGCGAGGACGAGCAGCGGAACGACGACACTGACCGCAATCGCCGTCTTGCTCGCCCCGATGATCGAGACCGTCGCGAAGACGTACCCGATGAAGAGCGATCCGGCGTCGCCCAGAATGATGCGAGCGGGATTGAAGTTGTACGGAAGAAAGCCGAGCGCCGCGCCGGCGAGCGCCACGACGACGAGCGCGACCACGGGATTGCCGTGCAGCACAGAGATCACGAACAAGAAGAGGCTGGAAATCGCGGCGACCCCCGCGAGCAGCCCGTCGAGGCCGTCGAGAAAGTTGATCGCGTTCATCATCCCGACGTACCAAATCAGCGTTACCGGAATGGAGACCCAAATCGGAAAGTCGATCCAGTTCGTTCCTGGATTGTGATCGAAGGGGTTGTTGATTCCCGGGATCACGAAACCGTAGAGCATCGAGATCAGGGCTACGAGAAGTTGCGCGACGAGCTTGTTGCGCGGACGCATCTGCATGACGTCGTCCCAAATGCCGACGCCGAGAATGAGCAGGCTGCCGAAGAGAAGACCGACGAGCCTATGTGCGGCGTCGAACTGATCCGTCGCCGGCAAGATTCCGAAGGACGAAGCCAGCGTCACGCCGAGGACGGTAAAGAGCGCGAAGGCGAAACCGAAGAAGACGGCGATGCCCCCGACGCGCGGCTTGGGCGAGTCGTGCATGCGGCGATCCTCGCCGATCTTGTCTACGATGCCGAGACGGTTCGCCAAACGAACGATCAGCGGCGTCGCCAAGCCGCTCACGACGGCGGCGATAACAAAGGCCGCGGCATAGACGATGCCGGGGCTCACGTGGTGCAGGCTCATCACCGGGCCGCCTCCAGCGTCGCGAAAGCGGCGACCGCGACGCCCGCCTCGGCGAGCAGCTGACTGGCGATCGGGTCGGGATAAGCTTCCTCGTACACGATCTTGTTCACGCCGGCGCTGATAAGCAGCTTCGAGCAGTTGACGCACGGCTGGTGGGTGCAATATGCCGTGGCGTGCTGCAGGCTAACGCCGTGCAGCGCGCCTTGAACGACGGCGTTAGCCTCTGCGTGCGTAGCACGGAGACAGTGTTCGTTTGCCAGCGTGCATCCCACCTCGGTACAGTGCGCGACGCCGCGCGGCGCGCCGTTGTAGCCCGTCGTCAGGATGCGATGATCGCGAACCAGCACGCAGCCGACCGCCGCGCGGGGACACGTCGCCCGCGTCCCTACGGTTCGCGCAATCTGCATGAAGTATTCGTCCCATCCGGGGCGCATGATAGCCGTCTTCGCTACGGCACGTCGAATCGCGATGTTAACTCTCGAACGCGCCCGCGCAATCGCTCGATCTCGCTGCGCCGTTCGATGTCGGCCAACCCGTCGCAGACGATCCGCGCGATTTCGCGGCACTCCTCGGCGCCGAGCCCGCGCGATGTGATCGCCGGCGTGCCGATCCGTATGCCGCTGGCGACGAACGGCTTCTGTTTGTCGAACGGGATCGCGTTCTTGTTGACGGTGATTCCGATCTCGTCGAGATATGCCTCGACCGCTTTGCCGGTGAGCCCCTTGACCGAAACGTCGACGAGCATCAGATGCGTGTCCGTTCCGCCGGCGACGAGACGCAAGCCCCCCTTGACGAACTCGTCGGCCATCGCGCGCGCGTTCTCGACGACTTGGCGCTGGTACGTTGCAAACTCGGGCTGCAGCGCTTCGTTGAATGCAACGGCCTTCGCGGCGATCGTGTGCATGAGCGGTCCGCCTTGAATGCCGGGGAAGACGCTCTTGTCGACCGGCGTTGCCCACCGTTGCGTGCAGAGAATGAATCCGCCCCGCGGACCGCGGAGCGTTTTGTGCGTCGTCGACGTGACGAAATCGGCGAGCGGCACCGGCGAGGGATGAAGGCCGGTGGCGACGAGACCGGCCACGTGCGCGAAATCGACCAGCAGCGCGGCGCCGACCTCGTCGGCGATCTCCCGAAACGGCCCGTACTCCATGATGCGCGGATAGGCGCTCGCGCCCGCGACGATCAGCTTCGGCCGGTGTTCGAGCGCTTTCGCCCGTACCTCGTCGAAGTCGATCAACTCGGTATCTTGCCTGACGCCGTATGCGACGGCGTTGTAGAGCTTGCCGGAAAAACTCACCTTCGTACCGTGAGTGAGGTGGCCGCCGTGCGCGAGCGACATCCCGAGCACCGTATCGCCCGGCTGCAACAGCGCCATGAACACCGCCATGTTCGCTTGTGCGCCGGAGTGCGGCTGCACGTTGGCGTGCTCGGCCGAGAAGATCTGCCTACAGCGATCGATCGCGAGGTTCTCCGCGACGTCGACCCACTCGCAACCGCCGTAGTAGCGCTTTCCGGGATAGCCTTCGGCGTATTTGTTGGTCATCACGCAGCCCATGGCTTCGCGTACGGCCCGGCTTGCGTAGTTCTCTGAGGCGATCAGCTCCAGATTCTCCCGCTGGCGCCGCTCTTCGCCGGCGATCGCGGTGTAGATCTGCGGGTCTTGCTCTTCGATCGCGCCGAGCGCGAGAATGTCCATCGCGTATTCTTCGCTACGGCTTGCCGATAAGCTCTTTCGGCGTTTGCGCGCCGGTCACTTCGCCACGTTCCACGTCCTTCAGCGTGCGCGTGCGCTGTGCGTCGCCGAACTCGAACAACTGCTCGGTGCGATAGGCGTGACGGCCGCCGTCGAAGGGCGTATCGAGATAGATATCGAGCATTCGCTCGATCATCTCCCATCCGGTAAGCCGCTCCGAAAACGCGATCACGTTCGCGTCGTTGTGACGGCGCGCCAGTTCGGCGGAGTACGGTTCGGCCACGGGCGCGCATCGCACCCCGGGCACCTTGTTCGCAGCCATCGCGATGCCAAGGCTCGAACCGCAGACGACGATTCCGCGCTCGGCCTGACCGGTGGCAACGGCCTCACCGACCGCGTAGCCGTACTGCGGATAGTCGACCGGCGTCGCGTCGCGCGTTCCAAAGTCGAGCGTCTCGTGACCTCGATCGCGTAGTATCTTTGCGATAAGGTCCTTGTATTGAAAACCGGCGTGATCTGCGCCAAGGGCGATTCTCATGAACTCAATACATCCTACGGGTGAGTTGCGTCATGCAGTCGAAGGTCCGACGTCGATGAAGCTTGCTTGCGCGAGCAGTTCGCTTCACCGCGATATCGAACGCGGCGAACTCACGCAACTCGAGTTCTTGGACCTGTGCGCGAGCGAGCTCGCTTGCGACGGCGTCGTCCTAGACGTGCGACATTTTCCGCGGAGCGACGACGACTACCTCGCCCAGGTAAAGAAGATGGCCGCCGACCGGGGGATCACGATCGCCGCGCTTACCGACGCCGAGTTCTTCTCGGCAACGCCCGAGCGTACCGACGAAGTCTTGGCCTTGGCCGTCACGCTCGGCGCGCCGCTCGTCGCCGCGCCGCTCGCGCGCGAAATCGACGCTTCCTGGAGCGAGCAGCTCGCCCGTCTCGGCGTCGCGACGTCGTTGGCAAAGAAGCGCAATGTGACGCTCGCCTTGCGAAACGCCCCGGGAACGTTCGCGGCAACGACGCACGATTGTAAGCGTACTGCGAAAGAGACCGACTCGGCATGGCTGCGGTTCGGGCCCGAGCCCGCGCGCCTCGATGCGGCAAGCGATCCTCAACAGCTCGCGGCCAACGCGGTCTTGCTCTGGAGCGACGTCGCAGCAAGCGAAGCCGACACGAGCAGACTGCTCGCCGTCTTCGCGACTTTCCGCGGACATCTCGCGGTCGATGAATCCTCGGGCGCCGCCACCGCCGGCGGTCTAGCCGCTGTAGTGGAACGCCTGAGAAAAGGAATGCTCAACCGCATATAGCGTCTTGCGCGCGAGGATCGAACCTGCGTTCTCGCAGGTGGGTGCGGCCCGGGCGCCGGGCCGGCAGGCATTCCACCCAAGCCGGTCCGTCGTATCCGGAGCTGATGCTCCCTAGGTCAAATAAGTCGGTTCGGTACCTGCGCACGCTGCGCGCTATGCGCAGTCGAGCCCCTCTACCGTACCACCCGCAGTCAAGCAGCAGCCGAGCTCGCCGGGGAAGCGGCTCGATGCGGTTGAAAGCGAGCTCCGTGCTCTCCGTCTCCGTCACGCCGATCGAGCTCCCGCTCCATCATCCGTTTGCAATCGCGCGCGGCGAAGAGCTCGTCGCAAGCACCGCGGTCGTGCGGCTGCGCGGACGCAGTTGCGAAGGACTTGGTGAAGCGACGCCGATCGAACGCTACGGCGAATCGGTCGAGAGCGTCGTCGCGTACTTTGCATCGCACGCCCTCGCTTCGGACGACCCGTACCATCTCGAGGCGCTGCTCCATTCGGGAGTTCCGCCGGCGGCGCGGGCGGGTCTCGATCTCGCGCTGTACGATCTCATCGGCAAGGAGCTCGGCAAACCGCTGTACGCGCTGCTCGGTCTCGATCCGGCGGCAAGCGCGACGACGTCGTTCACGATCGGAATCGCCGATCCCGAGACGACGCTGCAAAAACTCGAGGAAGCGCGCGACTTTCCGATTCTCAAGATCAAGCTCGGACGCGGTACTCCGGCCGAACAGGTCGAGACGATCGCGGCGATTCGTCAGCGCTATAACGGCACGCTTCGTATCGACGCGAACGAAGGCTGGGACGTCGAAAGCGCCGTCGCTATTCTGCGCGACCTCGCGCGGTTCGAAATCGAACTCTGCGAGCAGCCGATCCCGGCGGGGCATCCGCACGAACTGCGCGCGGTTCGCGAGCGCGTCACGATCCCGATCGTCGCCGACGAAGACGCGCACGTCGCGCGCGATCTTCCGGCACTCGTCGATTGCGTCGACGGCGTCAACGTCAAGCTCGCCAAGACCGGGGGCATTCGCGGAGCGCTGGCCATGATTCACACCGCGCGCGCGATGGGAATGAAGGTCATGCTCGGATGTATGGTAGAGAGCGCGATCGCCGCGACCGCTGCCGCACATCTCTCGCCGCTCGTCGATTGGGCCGATATCGACGGGCCGCTGCTGATCTCGCGCGACCCCTTCGCCGGCGTTGCCTACGACCGCGGCAAGCTGCTGCTGCCCGAAGGTCCCGGTCTCGGCGTACTCGAGGCCGTGGCCGCGTGAAGCGCCGCTACGCGATTCTCGCGCTCGATCGTTTCGCAACCGACGCGAAGACCGCGCACGGCGTCATTCGATATGGCGACGACGAGGTGGTCGTGGTGATCGATCCGGCGTGCGCGGGGCGACGCGTGCGCGACGTGCTTCCCCATTTGGAGAGCGACGCGCCGATCGTAAGCAGCGTCGCGGAGGCGCTGACGTTCTCGCCCACCGCGCTGCTGATCGGAACCGCACCGAAAGGCGGCGGGCTGCCGCCGGCGTGGCGCGGCGCCGTGCTCGCTGCGATCGCAGCGAAGCTCGAGGTCGTCAGCGGTTTGCACGAGCTGCTGGACCGGGATCGTGAGTTCCACAGCGCGTCGCACGCAGCCGGTACGACGATATGGGATGTGCGCGAGCCGCCCGAGGTGCCGCTCTTCTGCGGCGATGCGTACGCGGTCGGCGCCCCGATCGTTCTGACCGTCGGCAACGATTGCGCGGTCGGAAAGATGACGGTCTCGCTCGAGCTCGTGCGCGCGGCGAACGCTGCCGGACGGAACGCCCGGTTCGTTCCGACCGGTCAAACCGGAGTACTCATTGCCGGTTGGGGTATCTCGGTCGATCGCGTCATTTCCGACTTCGCCGCCGGCGCGGCCGAGCAACTCGTTCTCTACGCGGCGCGCGAGGGCGCCGACCTCATCGTCGTTGAGGGACAGGGTGCGATCAACCATCCGGCCTATGCCCCCGTAACGCTCTCGCTGATGACCGGATCCGCCCCCGACGCGCTCATCCTAGTCTGCGATCCTAGCCGCGCGACGATCGAAACGTATTCGACGCCTACCCTCGGATACCGCGAGTGCATCGCGATTCACGAAGCCCTTCTTGCGACCGTTAAACCGGCGAACGTCATCGGCATCGCGCTCAACACGCAGCATCTGAGCGAACGCGAGGCGCGCGACGAGATCGAGCGCGCACGCATAGAAACGGGCCTTCCGGTCACGGATCTCGTTCGCTTCGGCGCACCAGACTTCTACGCCGAAATCGCGCCGGGTATCGTGAAGCGTCCCCCGCTCGAAGCGGCCGCCTCGGTTTGACCGGGTCGCGCTGCGCGGCCGGGGTACTCGCGCTGCTCGTCGCAGCACCCGGGTGTGCGCGAACGACCGCGTCGCACGCCGACGGCGCGCGTAACTCTTGGACGATTCCCGGCGTGCTGCGTTTGGGAGAAGACGAAGAGCCCGACAACCTCAATCTGATGTACGCGCACACCAACGCCGCGGACACGATCGACGGAATGCTCTTTTCGTTTCTCTTACGCTACGACGCGCGCGGCAACTGCGTTCCCGACCTCGCTACGCAAGTGCCGACCACCGGCAACGGCGGCATCAGCCGCGACGGGATGCGCATCGTCGTGCATCTGCGGCACGGCGTCGTCTGGGCCGATGGGGTGCCGCTGACCGCGGCCGACTGGCTCTTTACCTATCGCGCGGTCATGAACTCGGCCAACAACGTGAAGACCCGTTACGGCTGGGACGGGATCGCTTCGGCGAGCGCACCCGATCCGTACACCATCGTCATTCGGCTCAAGCGACCGAACGTCGAGGTACTCGACATTCTTGGAATGGGCGGGGCGGCGTATCCGCCGATGCCCGCGCACTTGCTCGCGAGGCTGCCGAACCTTAACGCGGCCGAGTTCAACGCGCGTCCGCTTTCGAGCGGGCCGTATCTGCTCAAGGCGTGGAATCGCGGTTCGTCACTCGTCTTCGTCCCCAATCCCCGCTACTTTCGCGGAGCTCCGAAAATCAATGAGGTGATCTGGAAGATCATCCCCGACGTCAACACACAGGTGAACGAGCTCATCGCTCACGAGATCGACGTCTACCCCAACGTTACGCCTAATGGGATCGCGCGCTTGGGCGCCATAGACGGCATCCGGGTCGACCGCCGGCTAATCGCCGATTGGCGCCACCTCGGCATGAATATGAGCCGTCCGCAGCTCGCCGACGTGCGCGTGCGTCGCGCGATCGCCGAAGCCGTCGATTGGAAGCGCATCGAGGATACCGTGTTTCACGGCGTTGACCGGCTCGCGGTATCCGACATCTTTCCGCAATCGTGGGCGGCCCCGAAGTTGCCGTTATACAAGTACGATCCGGACGACGCGAAGCATCTGCTCGCGCAGGCCGGGTGGCGCCCGGGCAGCGATGGAATCCTTCGCAAGGGCTCCCTGGCGATGCACCTCGACGTCTACGCAACGACGGGACATCAGGAGAACACCGAGTCGCAGGTGATGATCCAGTCGATGCTGCGAACCGTCGGCATCGACGTCGGCGTCCGCAACTATCCCGGAAGCTATCTCTTCGCAATGGACGGCCCGATCTATACCGGCAAGTACGACCTCGAATGGTCGATCGAGACCAACGGACCCGATCCCGACAACTCCGGCAGTTGGAACGGCGGCTTCATACCGCCGCGCGGCGCGAACACCTCGTGGCTGAACGACCCGATCGTCAACGCGACGAGCGCGGCTGCGGCGAGCACGTTCGACGTCGCGCTGCGAACGCGGCTCTATCAGCGCGAAGAGGAACGGCTCCGCGAGCTGGTGCCCGCGGTCTTCTTCAGTTGGCGCATGAACTACACGGCGATCAACGACGACGTGAAGAACTACGTTCCTGCGGCCTTCATCGGCGACAGCTGGAACGCGTGGCAGTGGGAGATCTGAGCGCATTCGCGCAAGCGCTGCGCCGCAGCGAGTCGGCGACGCTCTACTTCGAGCCGGCGCGCGGCGGGGTCTTGAGCTGGAACACACACACGCAAAGCGGACACCTGAGTTTTCGCGTACTGCGCGCACGTCAACCGGCGAGCGACTGGCTCGATCATAGCGAGTGGCGCCCCGGGGGCGCCAAATCGTTCAGCCCGGAGCACGAAGGCGTGCGCGTCGACGTCGACATGATTAGCGCGGTCGCGCCGTTCGACGGCATCGAGGTGCGCGCGCACGACGTTGAGTTCGAGCTCGTCGCGTTCTCTTCGACCGTACGCGCGCGGCCGTCGCTGCCCTACGCTCGCGATACGCTCATTCTCGACGTACCGGTCTGCTCGCAGTACGCGGGCGCAGAGAACGAGCGCGGCTGGTGCAGCCCCGCGAGCCTTTCGATGATCCACGCATTTCACGGCATCGCGCACTCGGTGGCGGAAACTGCGCGTGAGGTGTTCGATCGCGCCTACAACGGCACCGGCAACTGGGCGTTCAACGTCGCCTACAGCGGCAGACTCGGGTTTCGCGCCGTCGTCGCGCACCTACGCAATCTCGATCATGCCCAGCGCCTCATCGAGCGGAACCTGCCGCTCGCGATCTCGTACTCGTGGAGCGAAGGCGAACTCCCGGGTGCGCCGCTCGATCGTTCCGACGGGCACCTCGTCGTCCTTTGCGGCTTCACGCGCGACGGCGACTGCGCGATCAACGATCCCGCGGCGCCTAACGTGAAGGTCGTCTATCCGCGCGCGGCGATCGAGCGGATCTGGCAGCGCAACGACGGCGTCGCCTACGTCGTCGCGCCGGCCGGCATCGAGTACGCCGACGTTCTGCAATGAATCTACAGCAAATCGAGGAGGCGGTGATCCGCTGCGAGCGCTGCCCCGAGCTGCGCGCCTATACCGCAAAGATAGCGCGCGAACGAAAGCGCGCGCATCGCGACTGCACCTATTGGGGAAAGCCGGTCCCGGCGTTCGGGGATCCGCGCGCGCGGGTGATGCTCGTCGGTCTCGCACCCGGGGCACACGGAAGCAATCGTACCGGCCGCCCGTTCACGGGCGATGCCTCGGGCAGCTTTCTCTATCCCGCGCTCTATCGGGCCGGCTTTGCCTCGCAGCCGGACGCCGTCGATCGCAACGACGGAATGAAGCTGCACGATTGCCTGATTACCGCCGCGGCTCGCTGCGCGCCGCCGCAAAACAAGCCGACGCCGCGCGAACTACGGAACTGCTTTCCCTACCTGGTCGAGGAGTTCGACGTACTGACGCGTCTGCGCGTAATCGTCGCGCTCGGCGCGGTAGCGTTCGGCGCGGTTCTCAAAGTCTTGCGCGAGCGCGATTTCGAGCTCGGACCGGCCGGCGTTTCCTTCGGGCACGGCGCGGAGCTGACGGCAACGAAAGGCGCCCGGCGGATCGCCGTGATCGCGTCGTATCACCCCAGCCGCCAGAACACTAATACAGGCAAGCTTACTACGGCGATGTTCGACTCGATCTTTCAGCGTGCGAACGCACTATTGAGCGGCAACGGGACGGGCTCTACGGTTCAAACGACTGCGTCAAAAAGATCCCCGAGAAGCCGATGCTCTTGAGAAAATCCTCCTTGGTGCAATCTCGGCAGTAGCCGTCGCGGCGCTCGATGAGTGCCGCATCCTCCGCGACGAACGGTCTATGGCATGCGCTGCATGTGAATAGTTCGGTCATACCCGTTCTTTCCAAACTGCGCCCCATCCTTAAACCGATTTAATGTGAATATCGGCCGGGCTTCGTTGCAGCGGCAAGCGACACGCGGGATTTTTGCCCGGCGAGCAAGTAAACGCCAGAAACACCGCCCTCCCAGGAGATACGATTTCGTTATGCTTCCGATTCGCACGCTCGTCTACGCCGCAATAGCTATAGCGATGATGTGTGCACCCGAAATTGCGCGAGCTCAGGAGACGCCGTCCGCGTCGCCCTCACCTGCGTCCACGTCGCAGCCGACCTTCATAGACCGTCAATACGACGGCCAAACGCACGTGATGGTGGCCCCGTACATCTGGGGGCCGACGATCAGCGCGGACTACCAGTTCTCGGTTCCACGCGTTGACCGCCCCGGCGCGGGCGGTAAGGTCTTCGGCCGCACCGTCCTCGTCGGCCCGAGCGACTATCTTTCGAACCTCAACACCGCGGCTATGCTCGCCTTCGACGTGAGAAAGGGAAACATCGACGTCTTCGGCGACGGCATCTATATCAACGCGTCGACGACGGCCACGATTGCGACCGAAATCCACGGCGTGCGGGGGAACCTCACGCTTCCGGTGACGTTCAACGCGTCCGCACACGTGGCGACCTCAATCTGGGAGATCGCCGCCGGCTACGCGATCGCTCACGGTCATAACGCGGACCTAACGGGGTTCGTCGGCATACGCGACTTTCCAATCGCCCTCAATGCCGATTACAATGCGACGATCTCCAAACGCAACATCGTAACGCCGACCGGAACGATCTCAAATACGCAGAGCACGAACGACGTCATCGCCGGTTTTAAGGGCCGCGCCTTCTTCACCGACCGTTTCTACGCAACGTATTATGGCGATGTCGGCTACGGCACGAATGGTAACCAAACGTGGGAGGCGTACGGAGGCGGAGGCTATGCATTCGAACACGGCCAAACGATCATCGCACTCTGGCGCGCGCTCAACTATCATTCGTTTCCCTCAACGGCAAACGTTCAAAAGTTCGACTTGTCGGGTCCCCTCCTCGGGTACACCTTCAACCTATAGTCCTCGCCAGTGCGGGAACGACCAGAGGGCGGTCGCGAGGAAAGCAAAGGATGAAATCGCGACGATTGCCGTGACCGCCCATCCGGCCAGTGAGAGCGCGACTGCAATCGGCTTGCCGCGCATCGCTTCGGCACTCCGCGAGACCATCATCATCAGCGCTAGCGTGATCGGCGTCGCGAGCCCGGCGAATACCGACACCCAATAAAGCAACGCCATCGTCGGCACCGGCGCAAGCGCGAGCGCCGCGGCGACGAGGAGCGATCCGAAGACGACGCGGTAGAAGAGCGGCGCCTCGCGCGTCGACAACGCCAATCCCGCGGGAAGCGCGTATGTTTGGGCGACGACGTAGCCGTTGGTCGCGGCAATCACGGGGATTGCGATGGCAGCCGACGCGAGAAGCCCTATCCCGAAGAGCGCCTGATCGAAGCCGCCTGCCAGCGGACGAAGCGCCGCCGCTGCATCGGCGGCGCTTCGAATCCCGACGTGGTGCGCTCCGACCGTCGCCGCCGTCGCGATTAGCACGAACAGGAAACTCGAGCCGGCGACGCACATGCCGATCGCCGCATCCGCGCCGAAGGAACGCAGCTCCGCGAGTGCGGGCCGCCGCTCGGCGACCTCGATCGATTCCCAGAAGTAGACGTAGCCCGTGAGTGTGGTCCCAAGCAGCGCAATTGCGCCGGTAAGAATTGCAGGCGTCAGCGCGACTCGCGGCACGAGAATCGAATGCAGGACGAGTCCCCAATCGGGGCGAGCGTATAACGCGCTCGCAACGTAGCACAGAAAAACGAGCGTGAAGGCCGCGAGAATTCGTTCGATCCGCAAGTACGATTTGGTTGCCAGGAGCCAACCTGCGCCCGCGGCGAGCGGAACCACGAAGTAATAGAACGGCAAGCCGAAGAGCAGCGTGAGTGCCTGCGCTCCGGCTTGCAGGTCGGCCGCCAGCGTAAAGAGGCTGACTGCAACGATTGAGGCCGCCGCGACGATCGCCGCGGTGCGGCCGTAGGTTCGCGCGATCGCCTGCTGAACGCTCATCTGCGCGAGCGTTGCGACCGACGCAGCAATCGTTTGAACGACGGCGAGCATCGGCAGAAGCAACACCACCAGCCACGCCAGTTCGTAACCTGTCGCGGCGCCGACGACGGCGAGCGTCCCGACCGTCGTCGGATCGTTCGCGGACGCTCCCGAAACTAGTCCCGGACCGAACCCGCGAATGAATTTGCGTTTCGACGACGCCGCTTCGCGACTAGCCACGGATTTGGAAATCGTGTCTCAGGAACCGAAGCATCACGTAGAACAGAAACGCAGTGCTGATCCCAAAGAGCAGCATTCCAACGGCACCCCAACCCATCGGCTTAGGCCCTTTATACGAACGTCAGTCGCGCACGCAGCGAAAGCCGAGATGCGACATCCCGGTATCGATCATCTGCGGCGATCGAGCCGCGGGGCGAAAGCGCAAACAATACTCGGGCGAGCAGAGAAACGATCCGCCTTTGAGCACTTTGCGCGGAATGCGAACTTCCGGCTGACACGGGTCGTAGCTGCGCTCGCGCGGATTGCCGCCCGCGCAACATGGCGACTCGATCGCGCCGCGATCGCGGATGAACCAGTCCGACGTCCACTCCCAGACGTTCCCGGCCATGTCGTAGAGCCCGTAGCCGTTAGGTGCAAAGCGCCCAACCGGCATCGTTCCGGGACCGCGGCGAGCCGTGCTGCGCCAGGGAAAATTACCTTGCCACGTATTCGCCGCGGGCCTTCCGTCGGGCTCCATCTCGTCGCCCCAGACGAAGTCTTTGCCCTCAAGCCCGCCGCGCGCGGCATATTCCCATTCGGCTTCCGTCGGCAGGCGTGCCCCGGCCCAACGTGCGTAGGTTTCGACGTCTTCGTATGCCACGTGGACGACGGGGTGATCGGGCTTAGAATCGATCGAGGTTCCCGGACCGCACGGATGCTTCCAGGACGCGCCCGGGACCCAAGACCACCACTGCGTATAGTCTCGAAAGTCGACCGGCCCAGACGTCATATGGAAGACGAGCGATCCCGGGACGAGATTCTCGGCGGGCGCACCGGGAAAGTCTTCAGGCCTCGGTGGCCGTTCGGCGACCGTCACGTATCCGGTCTGCCGGGCGAACCGAGAAAAGTCATCATTCGTCACGGTATGGGGCGAGATCAAAAAACTCTCAACCCGTGTTTCTCGGACCGGCGCCTCTTCCGGATAGAAGCGATCGGAGCCCATTGCGAAGCTCCCGCGGTCGATGCGAACGAAACCGTTGGCTGTGACGCTGCTCATGCCCGGCTATGGTAAACCCGGATCGCGTTCGAGCGCAAGAAATCCAAACGGTTAACGCTTCTTAACCGCGCGTTTCGTCACCAGGGTGAACCGCCGCGCGGCATGAATGCCCCTAACCCCCCCAGTTGACTCCAAGCAGAGGGAGTTTCTCATAACGGAGGTCCGTACAGAATGCCTGCCAAGAAACCGAATATCCTGATCCTTTGGGGCGACGACATCGGCATTTGGAACGTCAGCAAGTTTAGCAACGGAATGATGGGTTATCGAACGCCGAACATCGATCGAGTCGCCAACGAAGGTGGGCTTTTCACCGACTACTATTCACAACAGAGCTGCACGGCCGGGCGCGCGTGCTTCATCACCGGTCAGAATCCAATCCGCACCGGCCTCACGAAGGTCGGAATGCCCGGAGCCACCGTCGGCCTGCAACCCGAAGACCCAACGATCGCCGAGCTGTTGAAGCCGCTGGGTTACGCGACCGGTCAATTCGGCAAGAATCACTTGGGCGATCGCAACGAATTTTTGCCGACCGTGCACGGCTTCGACGAATTTTTCGGCAATCTATACCATCTCAACGCCGAAGAGGAGCCCGAGCTCCCCGATTATCCAAAGGATCCGAAGTTCAAAGAGATGTTCGGACCGCGTGGGGTGTTGCACTGTTGGGCAACGGACGCGGATGACGCAACGGTCGATCCTCGCTGGGGTAAGGTCGGGAAGCAGAAGATTCAAGACACCGGTCCGCTGACGAAGAAGCGCATGGAGACGGTGGACGAGGAGATCACCGCCGCCGCGCTCGATTGGATCGAAAAGCAAGCCAAAGCCGATCAGCCCTTCTTCTGCTGGTACAACTCCACCGCGATGCATTTCCGCACCCACGTGGCGGAAAAGAATATCGGCAAAAGCGGCCAGGACCCGTACAGCGATCGCATGGTCGTGCACGACGAGCAGATCGGTATGATCCTCGACAAGATCGACGAACTCGGTATCGCCGATAACACGATCGTGATGTATTCGACGGACAACGGACCCGAGAACGATACCTGGCCCGACGGCGCCAATACGCCGTTCCGTGGGCAGAAAGACTCGAACTGGGATGGCGGGTGGCGCGTACCGTGCTTCATCCGATGGCCCGGCACGATCAAGGCTGGATCGATATACAACGGAATCGTATCGCATATCGATATGTTCCCGACACTTTTGGCCGCTGCCGGCAACACCGACGTCACCAAACAACTTTTGGACGGATGCAAGGTCGACGGCAAAAAGTTCAACGTCCACCTCGATGGCTATAACATGATTCCCTACTTCAGCGGGGAGTCGAAAATGAGTCCGCGCGAATCGATCGTTTACTTTAGCGACGATGGCGACATCATTGCAGTGCGCGTCGGCGACTACAAGTTCAATCTCGCCGTGCAGCGAGCGAATCAGATGAACCAGTGGGCGGAGCCGTTCGTTAAGTTGCGGGTTCCCCATATCGTCAATCTACGCCGCGACCCGTTCGAGCGCGCCGATTTCAACTCGAACACGTATTGGGACTGGTGCGTAGACCACGTTCCACTGATGTACCTGATGCAGGCGGTGATCGCGCAGCAGATCGCCGACTTCAAGAAGTTCCCACCGAGGCAGAAGCCGGCGTCGTTCAATCTCGACTCGGTGCTTGCCGAAGCCTCGACTCCCCACGGCTGACGAGCTGGGTGACTTTTACGAACGTCACCCGTACCCGCCACCCGTAGACGACCTCGACGCATACCGGCGTGCGTGGACCGACGCTCGCCGGTATGCCGATTCCCACCTTTTTTGGCCGCACGAACCGTTCCGCGGCGACCGCACCATCTTGGTCGCAGGGTGCGGCACGGTGCAGGCGGCGCACTACGCGGTGCGCTGGCCCCAAGCGCGCGTCGTCGGCATCGACGTCAGCGCTGCGAGCATCGCTCATTCCGAGGAATTGAAGCGTAAGCACGGACTCGATAATCTCGATCTGCGCCTGCTTCCCGTCGAACGGGCCCGTGAGCTGGATGAGACGTTCGATCACGTCGTCTGCACCGGCGTTCTCCATCATCTCGCCGATCCGGACGCCGGTTTGCGCTCGTTACGTGACGCCCTCAGAGCTTCCGGCGCGATGCACCTGATGCTCTACGCGCCGTACGGCCGCGCCGGCGTCTACCTGCTCCAGGAGTATTGCCGGCGGATCGGCGTCGGCAACTCCGACGCGGAGATACGCGACCTTATTGCAACGCTAAAGGCTCTGCCCGGCGATCATGCGATCGTTTCACTGCTGCGCAATTCGCCCGATTTCGCAACCAGTGCGGGAGTGGCCGACGCATTGCTCCATCCGCGAGATCGAGCGTACTCGGTTCGCAACTGATGGAGTTTATCGAGAACGGCGGTCTGACGTTCGGGCGCTGGATCCGCCAGGCTCCATATCTGCCGGATTGCGGCGCAATCGCGGCCACGCCGCACGGCGCATTGATTGCCGACCTTCCGCTAAGAGATCAATACGCCGCGCTCGAGCTCTTCCGCGGAACTATGGTTCGTCACGCCTTCGTCTGCTATCGCTCGGACGCTCCGCAGAACCGGGCCATCGATTTCGCCTCAGGCGAGGCGGCCGGCTATGTCCCGATTCGCTTGCCGGAGACGCTAGAAGTGCGCGACCGGCTGCCGCCGGGCGCCGCCGCCGTATTGATCAACCGCAATCACACCTACAACGACCTCTATCTGCCGATCGACGCGGCCGAAGAACGACTGCTCGCCGAAATCGACGGAAAGCACACTATTGCGCAGATTTATGGCGACAAACAAGATCCGCAGCAGGCTATGGAGTTCTTCTGCACCCTCTGGCGCTGGGACCAAGTGGTTTTCGACACGCACGTGAAGAGCGAGCGTCCGTAAGGGACGCCCGCTCCCAAGTATAGGGGACTCGCTCGGCTCGCTACGAGCCCGCGTGCGCGAGAATTCCTTGGTGATAAGCGCCGATGTTAAACCAGCCGATGTCGTCGGCCACAATGGCGACGATGTTCCGCGCACCTTGACTGGCCATTTTTGGATGCTCCTTATCGCACAGTTAAACTAGGATCCACTGTCCCCGTAAATCAAAGCGGTTTTCGTAGTTCCATCCGAGAGGTAATCTTTGAGCGGTACCTGCAGCGCCTTGAAAAAATCGTCGGCCGCTTTCTGGCCCTTCTCTTCCTTTTCGTCGGCCTCACGAACGCGCGTCGAGAAGCCGAACTCCGCGACGAGCGGTTCGAACCGGTCGGTGACCGGCCGAGCCCAGACGGCCAGCGTTGCGTGCGCCGTCACGCCGTGACCGAAGAACAGATTGCCGAGCGTCGACTGCAGCTCGAAGACCTTCGCGCCGGCGACGATCGAGAGACGTTCCTCCATATCCAGATCGAGCGTTTTCAGATGCGGGAGCGACTGGGCCAAACGCGAGAGCGGAAACTCGAGATCGATCTCCGGGGACTCGACGATGACGTTATTGGAGAAGATGCTCGTCATGGTGCCCGGCGCCTCGCCGCGAATCAGCTCTTCCTTGAATTTCTTACGCTGCATTTTTGCCATCGTCGTATCCGTGTCGAAGCCTGCCGCCTTCTCGTACTCCGGCGCCCGGCACTTGAACGTCAGCTCCCAGCTCTCGTCGGGCCAGCCGCCTTGACGAATCTGGCGAATGCGAAAGATCAGCTTGTTCTTGCGCAAGTCTTCGTTCTTCGTATCGTAAAATTGCACGATGCGCAGCTGCGAGTCGAGCGACTCTACCGGTTCGTAATGCACGCCAAGCGTTTTCGCGGTGCGTTCGAGCAGCTCGTTGAATTCGAGCAGGGCCTTTCGGCTCGCAAACTTTTCGGGCTTCAACAGCATCTTGAACTCGCGATGCGTAACCAGCGATTGCGCGCGCCCCTTCTCGGCAGCTTTGCTCATCGATACTCTATCCTTTCATTCGTTGCGATTGAACTCGGCATGCAAGCCCTCGCCCAAGGTCTTACGCGCCTTTTCACTTTGATCGAGCGGTGCGGGTTCCCACGGCTCCCACTCCTCCCAACCGAGAAACTGCGAGAGCAGCCGGAAGCCGAATCCGACGAAGAAGGCGATCGCCGTCGAAACGATCGCCGAAATTCCGAACGCCTGATTGCACAGGACGTAGGCGATTCCGGTCAATCCGGCCGCCGTCACGAAAAACTCGCCTCGCACGAGCTGCTTCGGAACGATGTTACAGGCAACGTCGATGATCCAGCGACCCGCCGTGGTCGCGATGATTCCGATGAGCACCGCCGCAATGTAACCCAAGTGAGCGGCGAGTGCCGCCTGCGCGCCGACGATCGCGTACCACGGGAGCGTAAACGCGGTCATGAACTGAAACAGACCGTCTTTGAACCGCGCCGCGCTCGCGTAATCAATTAGCAACGCCAACGCAGCGGCGTTGAGACAGAGGATCAAGTACCACGGATTGACGAGCGGCGAGGGAACCTTGTTTACCAAGATATCGCGCACGATGCCGCCGCCGATCCCGCCCGCATACGCGAGAATGATCACTCCGATCAGCGTAAAGTGCTTGTAATGATCCGGACGGCGCGCGAGCAATGCGCCGTTGAATGCATTCGTCGTCGCTGCGATGAGCGAAATGTAGTCGATGAGGTTGAGTTTGAAGAAGCCGAAGTCCGAGAAGATGAGCGGAGTCATGCGGTCCTCACCTGTGCGGTACGCGTGAAGTAGGCGCCAAGCAACGTCGTAATTACAAACTGGATCAAGAAATACGTTAGCACGGTCGCGGCCACTTCCGCATCGCTGAAACTCGCCGTCGCGATCAGCGCGCAGAGGCCGATATTACGCAGCGCGGTTCCGATTGCAAGCACGCGGCGATCCTCGCGGGCCGGGGCTCCCAAAAGCCAACCTGTGAGCAGCGAGAGTACGACGAGGCAGAGCATCGCCCACATCCCGTTCGACCCGTAGACCGACGCGACGTCGCGCACTAATACGGGTGCGAGCACCACGATGAGCGCCAAGGCCGACCCGAAAAAGACGAGCCGAAGCGGCCGAACGAGTTTCGCGGCCGTCTCCGGCGCGAGTGCGCCCATGGCGATTCCCGCCAGAAGCGGAAGCAGCTGCAAGAGCAACAGCGTTACGACGAAACGCGCTAACGGCAGGTGCGCCTTCGCGGCGGTGGGGAGCACGAGTGCGGCCGTCGCCGGAACCGTAACGATCGAGAGGAGCGGAAGCAAAAATGCCAGCGCGACCGCGAGGCCAAGGCTGCCCCCGCGCTTGCGGACCGAGGCGAGCACGAAGGGGACGCCGGGGGCGATCGCCATCAACAGAAAGCCCGTTTCGACCGGAGGCGGCAAGCGAAAAACGCGCGCCAGGAGCGCGCCGAGAACCGGGACGACGACGAAGTTTGCAAGGAGTGCCCGCCCAAGCAGACCCGTGTTGCGAAGCACGGCGCGCAGATGCTCGCGGTTCACCTCGAGGCCCGAGCCGAACGTGAGCGCG
Source organism: Candidatus Cybelea sp. (assembly GCA_036269355.1). Classification (GTDB taxonomy): domain Bacteria; phylum Vulcanimicrobiota; class Vulcanimicrobiia; order Vulcanimicrobiales; family Vulcanimicrobiaceae; genus Cybelea. Next base: position 21,127 of record DATASC010000091.1, read on the forward strand.
ACGAGCATAATCGCCGCGATGATGCGCTCCCAGTTCAACGGCAGACGCGCTCCTTATCGACGAAAATTTCGGTAGATCGCTTTGGGTTCACCAGTGTAGCATTCGGCAGGCAGCTAGTCCATAAAAGCCGATATAATGCGGTAGCATGTCAGCAGACAGTCACTCTCAGACCCAGGATGGCTGAGCCGAACAAAGTCGACCGGGTCGTCGACCTCCTCTCCGTGGTACTCATCTCGATTGCGGCCGTTCTCACCGCACTCTGCGGCTATCAGTCCGGCCGCTGGGGCGGCGTGCAGTCACGCCTCTATAGCGTCGCCAATGCGAGCCGGATCGAGTCGGCACAAGCGTCCGACCAGGCCGTCGGATTAAACGCCATCAATGTGAACCTCTTCTTGAACTACGTTGACGCGGTAAGTTTGGGAGATCGGACGCGCGCGCAATTCATCTACGATCGGTTCCCGCCGGAGATGCGGGCCGCAATGATCGCTTGGCTTGCAACCAAGCCTCTAAAGAATCGCCACGCTCCGTCGTCGCCGTTCGTTATGCGCCAGTACGCGCTACCCGCCAAGGCCGACGCGCGCCGCTACGAGGCCGCCGCAGCTACCAGCTTCGCAGCCGCGCTCGAGGCAAATCGCCATGCGGACGATTTTCTGCTGCTGACCGTGGTCTTCGCCGCCGTTTCGTTTCTCGCCGGAATGAGCACGAAGATGACCTATCCGCGCCACGCCGTGGTCGTCGCGGTAGGCATCGTGGCGCTGATCTACGGCATCGTGCGGCTAGTGCAGCTGCAGTTCGCGTAGCACCCAATGGTTTGGACCACGTCGACCTATGCGTAATTTCGATCGCCGCTCGCGGAATAGTGCCGGGGGCTTTGCTCTATTCTTCGCTTCACTCGCGCTGGCTTTGCCCGCGGAGGCGCAACAAACCGCGGTTCCAACGCCATCGCCGAGCCCCGCTGCGACGATCTCGGCGGCGCCTGCACCGGCTGCCGGCGCCGGCGGATTTGACATGAGCAAACTGACACCGGCCCAGCAGGAAGCGGTGCGCCTCGCCATCATCAAGACGTCCCAGAATCCCGTCGGCAACATCACCGTCGTGCCGTTTCAAAACAACTTCAACTACGGCTTCGGAAAATATACGCGGTTCCAATACAACCTGAACTTTCAGCCGGTATTCCCCGATCATGCTCTCGCCCACGTGGAACCTCGTCGCGCGCACGATTTTTCCGATCGTCAACCAGCCCTCGACGGAGCCTCCCCCCGCCTGCGTTTCCGCAGCGGGATGTCCGTCGACGATTGGAATCGGCGACACCCAAGAGCAGCTTTTCTTCGGCCCGAAGACGAAGCCGGGCCAGCTAATCTGGGCGGTGGGGCCTATTCTTGCGTTTCCGACGGGCTCGCCCGGCCTGCTCACCTCGGGCAAATGGTCCGCCGGTCCCGACGCCGTCGCACTGATCATGCCCGGCAAATGGGTGATGGGCGCACTGGTAACGCAACTCTGGTCGTACGCCGGCCCAGCGAATCGCGCCGCGGTAAACTCGTTTCTGCTTCAACCATTCGTGAACTACAACCTCAAGAACGGCTGGGCGCTCTCGACGGCACCGATTATCACCGCAAACTGGACGGCATCGGAAAACAAGTGGGCGATTCCGGTCGGCGGCGGCGTCGCTAGGACGTTTAACTACGAGGGCCAGCTCATGTCGCTCTCGGTCCAGTATTATACGTACGTGGCGCGACCGATCGCATCACCGCAGACGAATCTCAAGATGGTCTGGAGCTTGCTGTGGCCGGTGAAACGCGGCATCGACATCGAGCAGATCGTCAAAGAGGCCAAATGACCTTAAGCCCCGGGGCGGCTCTCCAACCGTAGCGCGAGATCGCGCAGCAGTTCGGGCGGCACCGGACTCGGCGCATCCATCATCACGTCGCGAGATACCTGATTCTTGGGAAACGCGGTAACTTCGCGGAGATTCTCTTCGCCGCAGGCGATCATGACGATGCGATCGATTCCCAACGCCATGCCGCCGTGGGGCGGAGCGCCGTAGTCGAGCGCGCGCACGAAGAATCCGAAGCGGTCCTCGATCTGCTCGGGCGTGAGACCGAGCATCTCGAAGATCTTGCGCTGCTCTTGCGCCTTGTGAATGCGGATCGAACCCGATCCAAGCTCGTAACCGTTGAGCACCATGTCGTAGTGTTGCGCGCGCATCTGCGCCGGCGCTCGATCGATGAGCTCCCAATCGCCTGGAGCGGGGGCCGTAAACGGATGGTGCGCCGGCATGGGGCGCCCCGTCTCCTCGTCGAGCTCGAGATACGGAAAGCCGGTCACCCAGGCAAAAGCGTAGGTGTCGGGATCCCGGAGTCCGCAGCGGTCGCCGATTTCGTTTCGCATCTTTCCGGCGACTCCGTACGCGGCATCGCGCGCGTCCGCGAAAAGCAAGAGCGCGTCGCCCGTCTCGGCACCAAGCGCGGTTCGCACTCGCTCGACCTGCTCGTCGCTGAGAAAACGCGCGGCCGAGGACTTCACGCCGTCGGAGCCGAGCGCGATCCAAACCATTCCCTTCGCGCCCAAAAGCTTCGCAGTTTCGGTTAACGCGTCGAAGTCGCGGCGGGAGAGCGCCGCACCGCCCGGGTAACGCAGCCCGACGATCGCGCCGCCGGCATCGATCGCGGAACGAAAGACGACGAACTCCGTGCCCGCAAAGGCTTCCGAGACGTCGGCGAGCTCGAGTCCGAAGCGCAGATCGGGCTTGTCGAGTCCATACTTCGCGATCGCCTCTTGATGGCTGAGCCGCGGAAAGGGCGGCAGGTCGATGGAGAGCACCGTCTTCCACACGTGCCGCATGCACGATTCCATCACTTCGAGCACCTCGTCTTGGGTGCAAAACGAGAGCTCGACGTCGAGCTGAACGAACTCGACCAGCCGATCGGCGCGCGGATCTTCGTCGCGCATGCAGCGCGCGATCTGCATGTACTTTCCGAAGCCGCCGATCATGAGGATCTGTTTGAGAAGCTGCGGCGACTGCGGCAGGGCGTAGAACGTTCCCGGATAGAGACGGCTCGGTACGAGATAGTCGCGGGCGCCTTCGGGGGTTGACTTGATCATCATCGGGGTCTCGATCTCGAGGAAATCGCGCGCGTCGAAGAAATCGCGCATCGCCTTGATGATGCGATGACGCACGCGTAAGTTTCTCTGCATTCGCGGCCGGCGCAGATCGAGGTACCGGTACTCGAGCCGAAGGTTCTCGTCGACCGCGTCGTCGGAGTTGACTTGGAACGGCGGCACCTGCGAGCGGTTCAGCACGTCGAGCACGCCGATCGCGACCTCGACCTCGCCGGTCGCCAAACGCGCGTTCTCGGTTCCCGCGGGACGCTTCCGCACCGATCCTTCCACGCGCAGAACGTCCTCATTGCGCAGGTGTTCGGCCCGGGCGAAGCTCGGGTGCTGCGGATCGAATACGATTTGGGTGATGCCTTCGTGGTCGCGCAGGTCGACGAAGATCAACCCGCCGTGATCGCGGCGGCGATTTACCCAACCGTTGAGCTCGACGCTGTTGCCCTCGTCGGCGGCGCGGAGAGCTCCGCACGATACTCTATCGGGCATCGCGCGCCTCTTTGATGCCGGAAACGTAGTAATACTGGAGCAGAAGCTCGCGGGCGAGGCGCGATTTCCCGGCCTGCCGGTCGATGAATCCCAGCAAGTGCGGCAAGTGCGAGAGCAGCGAGTGCGCGCCGAGCGAAACCGGCGTCATTCCCAACTTGAGCTTGACTTCGAAATCGGAATGCTTCCGATAAAAGCGCTCGGTCGAACGTCCGGCGAGACGCATCTTCTCCTTTTGATCTTCATAGGCGACGGCTTGGCAATGATAGTTCACCGCGCGCGGCTCGTAGAGAATTTCGATACCGTCGCGCTGTAAACGGTAGCCGAGTTCCAGATCTTCATGTCCGTATCCCGTGAAGCTCTCGTCGAAGCAACCGGCCTTCAGTAAGTCGTCGCGCCGCACGGATGCATTGCCCGTCAGAAAATAGAGCCACGAGAGCTTTTTTCGGGAGGGCGGATGGAGATGCCCGCGGGCCTCGGGGTGGTCGCGTTTGAACGCGTAGTCGGCGAGGTCCTTTACTTGAACTTCGAGACCGACGACGGCAATGCGCGCGCGTTCGCGATGGCGGCTAAGGTGCACGGAGAGCAGGTCGGGCGACGCGAGGATGTCGGCATCGTTGAAGAGCACGATCGCTCCGCGCGCGGCCGCGATGCCGGCGTTACGCGCTGCGGCGCGACCGCTGTACGCGCCGGGAAGGTGGCGGACCGCCTGATGCCGTTCGCTCAGGCCGGCTAAATATTCGGCCGTGCCGTCGGACGAATTCGAGTCGCAGACGAGCAGCTCGTATCGCGCCGGCTCGAGGTCCTGCGCCAGCAGCGTCGGCAGCACCGCGGCGAGTATCTCGCGGCGATTGTACGTCGGGATGACGACCGATATTTCGGGCAGCTCAGCCATGCAGCAATCGAGCGACGCCGCTCACGACTTCGTCGCCGAAACGTTCGATCGACCCGGCGTCTTCGTGCGCCGGCTTTCGAACCAATACGTGCGGCACGCCGTACGGCGACCATTCTTGCGAGTTCAAGCGGAAGTAGCGGTGTTCGAAGGCCACGACCGTCGGCCTCCCCACCGCGCTTGCGACGTGCGTCGCTCCGGTATCGACGGTCACGACCGCGCGCCCTCGCTCTAACACCGCCGCCCATTCGTGAAACGGCAACCGGCGAAGAAACGCCGCAACCGCGGGACTCGTCGCGAACGGCTCCGCGAACTCCTCGCAATCGCGGGCGCAGGTAACGACGACCGGGGCGAGGGCGGCGAGGCGCTCGACGATTGCGAGCGTCCCTTCGAGGGTGCTCCCGTCAAAGAACCAGCGGCGGCCGAGATGCACGACGATCGGCTCGGCCGGAAGCGCACGCGCAATCGTGCGGTCTTCGTCAATGACGTCGAGGCGCAGGGCCGTGACTCTCCGGTTCGCTCCGGCCAGCGCGACGAGATCGAGCAGCTGCATCACCTCGTGCCGGACGACGCGATGCGGGTCGCGATCGCAGAGCGCGGGGTCGGCTTCCGAAACCATGACGCGATTGATGTAGAAGCGCGCGGTAAGGCGCGCCACCCAACGCCGCTCGTACGTATATCCCACGCGCAGCGCCGCGCGCGTGGCGCCGACGAGCTGCAGATCGGCGGCGCGCGGGGCGAGCGCTATCGCCACGTCGTAGCCGGAAAGCCGAGCGCGCTGCGAACGTCCGCGGTCCTCTGCGCGCAGGACGATCAGCTCGTCCACGTCGTCGTTACGTTCCATCACGACGCTGTTGTACTCGCTCGTGACGATGGCGAGGTGCGCGTCCGGAAACGACGCCCGCACCGTCGCGATCGCGGGGGTCGAAAGGACGAGGTCGCCGATTCGATCGGTGCGCGAGAGCAGAATTCTCACGTACGCATCGCGCGGTCGAGCTCGGCGAAGTACGCCTCATTCGCGAGAGCGCGCGCGGCGCGTAAGGCATCGCCCCGCAACTCCGTCTCCGGCGAAAGCTCTCGTAGCCGGCCGCGAAAGCGCTCGTCGTAGCGAAGCGAGCGCAACAAACGATGAAAACCCAACTGCACCGGGTTGATCCCGGTCGCGAGATGGGCGCGCCAGTTCGGGTGCCGTCGCACGAGCTTCACCGCGGTGCGCGCTTGCGCGCGCGCCTGCGCGACCATTTTCTCGATCGCGGCCGCGCGGGGGTGCGGCTTGACGTGATAGACGAGCGCATTCGGGTGAAAGATTGCCCGAATGCCCGCCGCGCGCAGGCGCAAGCCGACGTCGATGTCCTCCCAGCCGTACTCGGCGAACGACTCGTCGAACGCTCCGATGCCGCGAATCGTCGCGAGCGGCACCGATACGTTTGTCGTCCAAAAATAGTTGCCGCTGTAGTCCTTGATGCTCCAGATCGGCGGCGGCAGATCGTCGCAGTTCTCTACCTGGATCGCACCGCCGCGTACGATCGTACCCGGATGGCGCGCGGCCGCTTCGAGATGCTCCGCTACGAAATTCGGCAGCGGCAGCACGTCGTCGTCGATAAAGATGATGCGTTCCCCGCGGGCGCGCGCGATGCCGGCGTTTCGTGCCTGCGCGAGACCGCCGTTCGGCTGCGCGACGACGGTGAACGCGCACGTCGCTCGCGAGCGTGCGGTCTCGATCGTGCTCGGGGTAGCGTCGGTCGAGCCGTCGTCGACCAGTACCACTTCGTAGGAATCGCTGCCGGCGGTCTGATCGAAACACGCTTCGAGCACGCGCGCGAGCAGCTCGGCGCGATTGTACGTACAAAGCTGGATCGTCGCGGCGATCATGCGACCAGCGAAGCCACTGCCGGCAAGATTCGCGAGACGTCGAGATTGGCGACGCAGGCGTAGTCGCGGCAGCTCTCCTTCGTATCACCCGGATGACACGGATACGACGCGCGCACCACCGCCGTTCGCGGGCCGAGCGGCGCCCAGCGCTCGGGGACGTCGGACTGAAATGGAAAGATGCCGATCGTGGGGCATCCGACGGCCGCCGCGACGTGCATCGAGCCGGTCGTAATGCCGACGAACGCGAGCGCCTTTTGGGCCAGCGCCCCGAAGCCGCCGACGCCCGTCTTTCCAGCAATCGAGATTACGGCATCGTCGCCGGCGAGACGTGCGATTCCGTCTGCCATCGCCGCGTCGGCCGGCGATCCCGTGACGACGACGCGGGCACCGTACTCCTTGCGTAGCGCTGCGGCGAGCGCCGACCATCCGTTCAAGGGCCAGATTCCGCGACGCGAGGCAACGGCGTTGCAAGGATTGAGGATTACAAATCGTTCGTCGCCGATGCCGAGCTGTTCCACCTCGCGCTCGTCGGCGGGCGTCGGAACGAAGCGATAGCGTAGGTCTTGTGTATCGGAGCCGATCGCGCGCGCGTAGTCGAGGAGGATCTGCGACCAGTGCGACGTTACGTCACCGTCTTCGCTGCGCACGACGACGCGATTGGTAAAGCGGAACGAGTAGATGCGGCGCGCTTGTCCGACACGCACCGGAATCGCTGCGAGGGCTGGAACCCGCGCAGTCCGCGGCGTCGCCCACGTAACCACGCAGGCCGCATAGCTGCGCCGGCGCAACTGCTCGGCCAGCGCGCGCTCGTCGCCGCCGTCGTCGACCAGGACCTCGTCGACGTCCGGAACGCGCTCGAGCACCGCACGGTGGGCCGGAAGCGTCAGCGCGTCGACTCGCGCGAAGCGCGCGTGCAGAGCGCGCGCGACCAGCGTCGCGACGAGCGAATCGCCGATTCCTCCGCCGGCGCAGTAAAGCAAGGCGCTGCTACCGGTCGCGGTCTGCATCAAGCGTCCGAACCAGCTCGCGTGCGTATAGGGCGTCGAGGAACTGCGCGCGCGCCAGCCCGCGCAGCCATCGCGGGAGGCGCTCGCTGGTCGCAAGACCGGCATAAAACGGCAGCAAGCGGTCCGGCAACGCGTGTCGCGCGCGCAGCAGGTTGAGCGTGTAGGCACCGGTCGCCAGTCGCGCGCGGCGCGACGGATGCTTGGAGAGAAAACGGCGCGCCATGCGCGCCTTTTCGATCGCCTTGCGGCTTTCGACGGCGAGCGTGTTCTCTTCGGGGGGCTTGACGTGCCAAAGGTAGGCGTCCCACGCGAAGTTCCATCGCACCGCCGCCCATCGCAGGCGGACACCGAGCTCGGTATCCTCCCAGCCGTAGAGATCGAAGCTTTCGTCGAACCCGCCCGCCGCGACGAATGCCGCTTTGGAAAGCGAGGCGTTGCACGTGCAGAGGAAAGCGCGCGAATAGTTCGCGGCCTTCGGCTTCGGACGCACGTCATACGACGGGACGTTGACGATCGGGCCGTTGACGACGCGCTCTTCGCCGGTCGCGTGGGCGGCGGCGTGAGCGGCGATCCAGCCGGGTGGAAGCTGCACGTCGTCGTCACAGAAGAGCAGGTAGCGGCCCCGCGCGATCTCCACGCCGCGATTGCGAGCCTTGCCGCGATTCGGTTCGGGCGCGTAGAGATAACGTACGGCGTTGCCGCTCGGCGGCGAGTTGGCGACCGTCGCGGTCTCGTCGGTCGACCCATTGTCCACGACGATCACTTCGAACTCCGGCGCGCCGGCCTGCCGCCCCAGCGATTCGAGCGCTCTTTCGAGATACGATGCGCGATCTTTCGTCGCGATCACCACGGAAAAGTTCGTCACGGAGCTACGCGGCGAGTTCGAGCAGCGACGCGGCCATCCGATCGGCGGCACCCACGTGGTCGCGATAGAGACCGGCCAGCGCCTCGCCTGCCGACTTCAGCCACGCGCGATCGTCGTAGGCGTCGAGCGCGATGCGCGCGATGCGCCCCGGCGTGACCGTTCCGTGCACTTCGCGGACGAGCGCGGCGCCCGCATCCATGTTCGGCTGCGTGTGGTGCTCGAAGCGGCGCGCGAGCCCGACTGCGACGGCGCGCTTGAGCGGATTTCCGATGAAGGGGACGCGGTTGAGATAGGTGAGCGGACCGTTGATGGTAACGACCTCGGGCGCGTTGAGCGGAGTGATCGTGATGACCGGCTTGCCCAGCACCGCGAGCTCGATCGTCTTGGTTCCGGGAATCGTCAACACGAGACGGGCGCGGACCGCGGCTGCGAGCGCGTTACGCACGACCGGAATTCGAACGTCACCGTTCGGCGTGGTCAGGAAGTCGAGCCCGTTCTCGCCGACCAGTCGACCTGTGGTACCGAACATGCGCGGGTGCCCGCCCTTTTCAATTGCTAGACTCACCTGGTCGCGCGGCGTGAAGGGCGAGAGCGCGAAGGCAATCGGAAGATCCGGCCGTTCGTGCAGCATTCGGAGCACTACCGCCATGTAGAACGGCACCAAGTTCTCAATCTCGTACGAGCGCGACCCCGGCATGATCAGAATGCCGTCGGGCGCGGGCGCGGGATCGGCCGGCAGGCTCGCCTCGAAGAGCGCGCCGTCGATCGCCAGGTTCCCAACTTGTTCGATTCGCTCGGGCGGCGTGCCCCACGCGGAAAGTTCTTGCGCGTTTCGGCGATCGACGGCAAATGCGCGATCGAAGAGCGACCGGTAGCGCGAGCGTGAGAACTTATACGTCGCGGCCCGGCCCTTCAATCGCGCGTGCAGCCGCGCGGCGTGGAGCAGGTCGCCGCCGACGTACTGCAGGGCATCGACCTCGGTCGGAATTCCCTCGATGCGCCCCCCGAGCGCGAACTTCACGTAACGTTTCGGCTCGACGATCTCCGCTTGCGGGAAGGTCTCGCGCACCATCTGCGCCTCAAATCCCGTCGCGTAGTCGTCGGGCACCAAAAACACGACGGCGGACAGATCGGCCCGGCGCTGGTAGAGTGCCCGCAGTAACGGACGCAGCCACCCGGCAACTTCGCCCGGACCGTTAGCGGTGAAGGCTATACGCATCGAGGATGCGTGCGATCACGTCGGTCGTGCTGTTCCCTGCGACGTGCGGCGCGAGCGCGATGCGCCCCCCGTGCTGCAGCACGACGCTGCGTTCGGGCAGCTCGTCTTCACGGTATTGATCGCTCTTGACGTGGACGTCGGGACGGATCCGATCGAGCAGCAGTTCCGGCGTGCGCTCTCCGAACCCGACGACGACGTCGACGCTGCGCAGCGCGAGCAAGACCGTCGCGCGCTGCGTGAACGGTACGATCGGGCGCGACGCGCCCTTGATCCGGCGAACCGATTCGTCTTCGTTCAGGCCGACGATCAGCGCATCGCCTTGGCCGCGCGCCCAGGCGAGATACTCGACGTGTCCCGCGTGAAGCAGGTCGAAACATCCGTTCGTGAAGACGACGCTGCGGTGCCGCGCGCGCTGCTCCTCGCGCCAGGCTTCAGTTTCGCCGACGCTAAGAAGCCTGCCGAAGAACTTCTCGTTCACGACGCGGGATCGAGCAAGGCGAGAATTTCCGCGGGCGACGCGGTTGCCGTGCCGAGTTTCGCAACGACGGCACCAGCGGCGAAGTTCGCCAGCTGCATCGCCTGTTCGATCGACGCGCCGGCTGCGAGCGCCAACCCGAGCACGGCAATGACGGTGTCGCCCGCGCCGCTAACGTCGTACACGGTGCGCGCGACCGACGGAATTTGCAGCCGTTCGCCGTCGCGCCCAAAGAGCGACATGCCGTGCTCGCCGCGCGTTATGACGACGTACCGGCAGCCGACGAGTTCGAGCAGCCGCATTCCGGCACGTTCGAGGCTCGCGTCGTCGGAAATCGGCACTCCGGTGATCTGCGCGGCCTCGGCGGCGTTGGGTGCGATACAGGTGACGCCGGCGAAGAGTTCGACGTTTTGCGGCTTCGGATCGGCCAGCACCAGCGGGCAGGCCGCCGCGGCTTCGACTATCTCGCGGCAAAGCAATCCTTTGGCGTAGTCGCTCAAGATGACGGCATCGCACTGCGCAGCGTGCGCCCGCACGAACTCGGTGAGGCGCTCCCGCTCGCGCGCGCTCGGCGGTGCGGTCGACTCCCAGTCCGCCCGTACGACTTGCTGGTTATGCGCGACGATTCGCGTCTTGCGCGTCGTCGGCCGGCCCGTAACGGCGAACACTCCCGAATCGTCGACTTGTTCGCCGCGCAGCAAGCCGCGCACGTCTTCGGCGAACGAGTCGTCGCCCACCGTTCCGACAAAGACGACGTCGGCGCTAAGCGCGCGCAAATTGTTTGCGACGTTCCCAGCGCCGCCGAGCGTAAATGAATGGTCGGTGACGGCGACGACGGGAACCGGAGCCTCCGGTGAGATCCGGGTCACGGCTCCCCAAATCCATTCGTCTATCATCAAATCTCCCGCGACGAGGATCCGGCGCCCCGCGGCGCGCTCGAAAAGCGTGCGCGCGTCGGGAACCATGAGCGCCGCGGTCACCGAATGCCGCCCTCGAAAATCAGCTCCTGCTCGACGAGATCGCAAACGATGTGTGCCATCACCTGATGAACTTCCTGAACGATCGCGGCATAGCCGTCGGGACCGATCAACGACAGGTCCGCAACCTCGGCGACGCGTCCGCCCCCGTTTCCGGTAAACGCAATCGCGATCGCGCCGCGCCGTTTTGCCGCCTCGAGCGCGAGCACGACGTTGCGCGAGGTTCCGCTCGTGGTCATTCCGACGACGACGTCGCCGGGATGCGCGAAGGCTTCGACCTGGCGCGAAAAGACGTGATCGTATCCGTAGTCGTTGCCGACGCAGGTGAGCGTCGACGAGTTCACCGAGAGCGCCTCACTGTGAAGGCCGGCGCGTTCGCGTAAGAAACGCCCCGAGAGCTCCGCGGCCATGTGTTGGGCCTCGGCCGCGCTCCCGCCGTTACCGCACCATAAAACCTTCTTGCCGTCGCGCAGCGCGGTCGCCATCGTTTCGGCAATTTTCCGCACTTGGGCGCGGTAGTGCGGCGCGTCGATCAGCCCGCGACGGTCGGCGAGCAGCTCGTCGAAGTCGCGCCGCCCGTGATAGTTCACGGCTCGATCCAAAAGAGCTCGTCGCCCTGCGAGACGAGTTCGCCGTTGTCGGGAATGACGCGCACGATTCTTCCGGCATCGTCGCTCTGAATTTCGTTGAAGAGTTTCATCGCCTCGAGCACGCAGAGCACGTCGCCGGCCTCGATGCGGTCGCCGACCTCCACGTAAACCGGCGCGTCCGGCGACGGCGAACGATAGAAGACGCCGGTGAGAGGTGCGAGGACCTTGCGGACGTTTTCGCTGCCCGCGCTCGCCGGCTGGCCGGAAACGGCGGCGGCCGGCGGAGCGGCGGTCTGGTATACCTCGGGCGCGGTTTGCCGCCGCGAGAGCTCGTAGGTCGTCTCGCCGAGCTTGACCTTGATCTCGTCGAGGTCGTGCTCGTGCATGATCGCGAGCAACTCGCGCAGAGTCTGCGTCTCTTCGGCGTATCGTTGGTCGATCGGGCGATCGTCGTCCATTTAGAGACCCGCTTCTACGAGAAGCTGCGCAACGACTCTCGGCTCCGAAAGTGCCAGGCGGCGGTCGCTTCGGTCTTCGAGATTGCGAAGCACCAGCTCGCCCTTGGCGAGCTCGTCGCTTCCGACGATCAGCGCGTAGCGCGCGCGATTGCGGTCGGCGATCTTCAAGTGCGCGAGCAGCTTGCGATCTTGATAGTCGACGAACGTCGGTATGTCGAGCCGCCGGCGCAGCTCGGCCACGATCGGCGCCACGACCGTTCGCGCTTGGGGACCGAGGGCGATAGCTTGCAGGCCGCGCCGCGGCGGCTCTTCGCCCTCGCCGCGAGCCGCAAGCATCATGAGAAAGCGCTCCATGCCTAGCGCAAAGCCGACGGCCGGGACGTCGGGTCCTCCGAGCGATTGAACGAGGGTGTCGTAGCGGCCGCCGCCGCAGACGCTGCTTTGCGCGCCGAGGATGCTCGACGTGATTTCGAAGACGGTTCGGCCGTAGTAATCGAGTCCGCGTACGATTTTCGGATTAAGCGTGTACGGAACTCCCGCCAAGTTCAAGTATGACTTGACCGCGTCGAAGTGCTCGCGGCACCCGTCGCAGAGAAATTGTTCGAGCGCCGGCGCGCGCTCTACGTACGGCGCATCGGCGGGATCTTTGCTGTCGAGAAGACGCAGCGGGTTGCGGAGCGCGCGGTCGCGCGCCTCTTGGCTCATTTCGGCAAGATGCGGCCCGAAGTAGTCGAGCAACGCCGCGCGATAGCGGGGCCGGCAGTGCTCGTCGCCTAGCGAGTTGATATTGAGCGTCGCGTCGTCGAGCCCATGACTCGCGACGAGCTCCCACGCAAGCGAGATCACTTCCACGTCCGCTTCCGGACCGGCAAATCCAAAACACTCGACTCCGAACTGATGCGACTGCCGGTAGCGTCCCTTCTGCGGTCGCTCGTAGCGAAAGATCGGCCCGATGTAGTAAAGGCGCAACGCACCCGGTTCGAGGAGGTGGTGTTCGAGCACGGCCCGGACGACCGGCGCGGTCCACTCGGGCCGAAGTGTGAGCGAACGGCCGCCGCGATCGTCGAACGTGTACATCTCCTTCTCGACGATATCGGTCGTCTCGCCGACGCCTCGCACGAAGAGCTCGGTCGATTCGAAGAGCGGCGTGCGAATCTCGCCGTAGCCGTAGCGAGCCGCGAGCGTACGAATTCGCGATTCGAGCGCATTCCAGCGTTCGGACTCGGGCGGATATATATCGGACGTGCCGCGCGCCGCACTTAATAGCTGAGACATCGGTTGCGTTCCCCTTCGCTGCGGACGCGCGCTAGCCATTGCCCGGCTAAGCGTGATTGGGTTACGTGCGCAACATCCTTTACGGAACGGCCGCGTTCGCACTTGCAGCGCTCGTCTCTCCGGAATCGCTGCGCGGCGCCCTGGCGGCTTCGGCGAGCGCTCTCTTCGAAGCGACGCCGTTCGTGGTCGCGGGCGCACTCCTTTCGCAGTTGCTGCGGCGCCGATGCACGCTGTTCCAGCATCTCGGATGCGGCTGCGGCGACGGTCCCGCTGCGCTTTCGCTGCCCGCGGCCGCGGCAACTTGGCTCCTCTTCGGCGCGCGCGTCGCGATCGCGCGTTACGTCGCAGCGTTTCTTGCGGCTCGGATTCTGCGCCGCCGCTTCTCCTCCGCGCCGGGCGCGCACGAGATCGCCAATCCGCTGCGCGAGCTCGACGCCGTGCTTCCGGCCGCATTGATTGCCGGCATCGTCATGCAGTTTGCGTTCGCTGCGGCGCGCCTCCCGCGCGCCGGCGGCGTACTGCTTGGCGCCGGATTGGGCTTCTTCGCGGCGCCCTGCGGACTCGGTGCCGTCGCGCTCGCGGGCGCGCTGCGCGCGCACGCGCCCGCTGCGGCGGCGGCGTTTCTCTGCATCGCGGGCGTCGTCGATTTTCGCGCCATCGTGCGGCTGCGTCGCGCCAAGCTCGGCGACGATGCCTTCGCCTATGCGATGCTCGCGCTCGCGCTCGGAATCGTCGCGTTGCACGGCGGCCACGCGCTCGTTCATCCGGCGTTCACGCTCCCGCTCGCATGTTGCGCGGTAGTCGCACTGACCTGCGCGTTCGTGCGGCGCCGCGCGCGCTGCGCTTCCGTTCGAATCGCGCCGGCGCTGATGCTCGCCGGATCGCTGCTCGGCGCACCACCGCCGCAGTACCGGGCGACGGAGACGACGCTCGCCGATCTCTTCGCCGGAGAACGTCTCGATTTTACCGGGGCGCTGGCGCGCGATGGCACTACCGGCGCCATCGTGCGCTACGCAATTACGTGCTGCCGCGCCGACGCCGCGCCGGTCGCGGTTCGCCTCACGCGCGTACCACGATATCCAAACGGAACGTGGCTGCGGGTAGAGGGGCGAATCGCCGGCAGCGACGGAGACTTTCGACTCGTCACCGAGCGCGTGGAGCGCGTCTCCGCGCCCAGCGACCCGTTTCTCTATCGCTAAGTGCCGCTACGAGAGATTCGGTTTTTGGCGCGGCTCGAGCAGCTCGACCGGAATTCCGTTGGGATCCTCGACGAACGCGATCGCGCGCGTGCCGCTCGGCGACTTGTAGACGTCCTTGATAACGCGTACGCCGCTGCGCTTGAGCTCGGCAACGTATTCGCCGAGATCGCCGTCGGCCTCGATGGCGATGTGCTCGTAACGGCTCCCAAGCTCGTGCGGCGGGTGCTCTTCGAGATCGAAGACCAGCTCGATATATGCGTTCCAATCGTTTCCGACGAAGGCCATGTCGGCGTTCCCCGGATAGTGATGTGGTCCGTCGAGGAGCTTTAGGCCCAGTTTCCGGGTGTAGAAATCGATCGACTCGTTCATGTCGTTGACGAAGATCGACGTATGCAGATAGCGCGGCACGGAGCTACTCTACGCGGGCGCTAGCGCGGAACCATTGCGGTTCAATGCAAGAAGTACCGGTAGCTCGAGAATACGAGCGCCGCATGGCGGCCGTCGGCGGCGGCAATCACCTCCTCGTCGCGAATCGATCCTCCCGGCGCGATGATCGCCGTGCACCCGCCGGCGACCGCTGCCTCCAGGCCGTCGGCAAACGGAAAGAAGCCGTCGCTCGCGCAGGCCGCGCCGCGTGCGTGGTCGCCGGCGCGCGCGGCCGCGATTTGCACGGCGCTGACGCGATTGGTCTGCCCGGCGCAGATGCCGCGCGTCGTGCCGCCTTTCACGATGACGATGCCGTTGCTCTTCACGTGACGCACGACATCCCAAGCGAAGGCGAGGTCGTGCCACTCTTGCGGATCGGGACGCCGCCGGCTGACGACCCGCCACTCTTCCGCGGGCGCAGCCGGATCGTCATCCTCCGCAAGCACGCCGCCCAACGCGCTGCGAAGCCGCAACTCGCGGGCCAGCTCGTCGGGCAGCGTGCCGGCAAACTGCATCACGCGCAGATCCCTCTTGCGTTTGAGCAGCGCGAGCGCTTCGTCGTCGAAGCCCGGGGCGGCGACGATCTCGAGGAAGAAGTCGCGTAGCGCCATCGCCGCCTCGCCATCGATCGGTGCGTCGGCCGCGACGATTCCACCGTACGCGGAGACGGTATCGGCTTCGAGCGCCTCGCGAACCGCTAAGCCGACGCTCGAACGCTGCGCGACGCCGCACGGAACGGCGTGCTTTACCACCGCCGCGCGGACGAAGCGCCCGTGCTCGCTTCCGAACTGCGCCCCGAGCGGCGCCCGCGAGAGCAGACGCAGCGTCGCGTCGAGGTCGAGCAGATTGTTATAGGAAAGCGCCTTGCCGTGAAGCTGTTCCGGTAGACGTTCCACGCGGTCGAGATAGAAGGCGGCGCGCGCTTGCGGATTCGTTCCGTAACGGAGGCGCTTGGCGAGAGGCATCGTCACGGCGAGCGCGCCGGGAAGGTCGCTCGGCAGAACTTCGCCCGAAGTGGCGAGATAGTGCGCGATTGCGACGTCGTACTCCGCCGTCCGTTCGAAGGCGGCGATCGCAAACTGTCGGCGCAGCGCCGCGGAAACGTCGTCCGACTCTATTGCCGCACGATACTGCGCGTACTGCGCGGGGTGAGTGAGCACCACGACGTGTTCGAAATTCTTGGCTGCCGCTCGTAAGAGCGCGACGCCGCCGATGTCGATCTGCTCGATCGCCTCTTCAAGCGTCGCACTGCCGCGCGAGACCGTCGCTTCGAATGGATAGAGATTGACGGCGACCGCGACGATCTCCGGAACTGCATACTTCTCGGCCTGGGCCGCGTGTTCGTCGTCGCTTCGATCGAAGAGAATTGCCCCGAAGACCTTCGGATGCAGCGTCTTGACGCGGCCGCCGAAGAGCGAAGGAAAGCCGGTGAGCTCCTCGACGTCGCGGGCCGGGATGCCTCGCTCGCGGAGGAACGCCTGGGTACCGCCGGTCGCGTAAATCTCGACGTCGCGATCGCTAAGGGTACGTGCGAGCGCGTCGGCGCCGGTCTTATCGGAGAGCGAGAAGAGCGCCGCGCGTTTGCGCGCCGGCGCGCCTTCAGGCAAGCATCGCCTCGGCTTCGCTCACGAGCTCCGCGGAGACGACCGTGCTTACTCCGGCGTCGCGCGTGGTGACGCCGTAAATGCGATCGGCCATCTCCATGGTCTTCTTGTTATGCGTGACGATGAGCATCTGCGACTCCGTCGCAAACTCGCGCACCATCGCGCAGAAGCGATCGATGTTCGCGTCGTCGAGCGCTGCGTCGACCTCGTCGAGCAGATAGAACGGCGCCGGTTTCGTCGCGATCAGCGCGAAGATCAGCGCGGCCGCGGTCATCGCGCGCTCGCCGCCGGAGAGCGCGGCAAGCGGCATCGCCTTCTTTCCCGGCGGGCGAACCGCGATCTCGATCCCGGTCTCAGAGAGATTCTCGGGTTGCGTCTGCCACATCTTCGCCTCGCCCCCGGCGAAGAGGCGGCCATACATCCCGGCAAAGGCTTCGGAGACCCGCTCGAACGTTTCGTTGAACTGTATTTGCGTCTCGCGCTCGATCTCCCGAATCGATTCGAGAAGGGTTTCGCGCGCTCGGGCGATGTCGTCCATCTGCCCGCGAAGGAACGCTTCCCGCTCGGCGACTTCGGCGCGCTCGGACTCGGCGTTGAGGTTGACGTTGGCTTGCAGCCGCCCGAGCTCGTCGCGCAGGCGCGGGAGTTCCTCGACGACGTCGTCGGGCTCGTCGCGATAGCGCGCTTCGACGTCCGCGCACTCGTCGTTCGTGGCCGGATTCTGCGCGAACTGCGACACGAGCATTCCGAGTTCGGCTTCGACTTGCGCCAATCGCGTTCGGTCGCGCTCGCCGCCGGCGACCGTGTCGCGCTCGGCCTGTTCCGCCGCGCGCGCGTCCGTTTCCAACTGTGCCTGCCGCGCGGCCAACTCTTCGCGCGCGCGCCGCGCCGTCTCAAGCGACGCGTCGACCTCGCCGATGCCGCGGCGAAGGCCGTCGACGTGCGCGTGTACGGTGCGCGTCTCTTGGACGAGCGCCGCGATTTGAGCCAGCATCTCCTCGCGCGCCAACCCGCCGCGCTCGCTGTCCTGATCGAGCATCCCCAAACGCGCCTGCGCCGCATCGCGCTCGGCGGTCAGCGCCGCCGCGCGTTCGCGCAGCTCGGCGCCATGCGCGTTGGTCGCACTCTGAGCGGCTTCGGCGGAGGAAATTTCGGTGCGCACGCGCGCTAGCTCCGCCTCGAGCGCGGCGCGCTCTTCTTCGCCGCGGTCGCCCTGCGGCGCGTCGCGCTCGCGATCGCGTTCGAGCTCGCGCGTTCGTTCGGCGCGGACGCGAAGCTCGCCGAGGGTAGCGCGCGCCGCGTCGAGATCGTGGTTCGCACGCTGCGCTTCCGTCGAAAGCGCGGCGACTTCCGCGCGCAAGCCGACGAGCTGCGCTTCGACTCTGCTCTGGCGATCGCGTGCCGAGTCGCGCTCTCCGATCGCCGCGCCGGCGCGCACATGCGCGGCCCGCAGCGTCGCTTCGGCTTCCTCCAGCTTTTCGCGCATCCCGACGAGCGCTTCGCGCAAGCTTGCCGCCGCGAAGCGCCTCGACAGAATGGAGCGCTCCCGCGCGAAACGGCCGCCCGTGATCGCACCGCCGCCGGTAATCTGCTCGCCGTTGAGCGTCACGATCGTATCGCGCAGCCCTCGCCCGCGGACGAGTTCGATGCCGACGTCGAGCGTCGTGACGATGAGAACGTTGCCGACCAGGAAGTTCACGATTCCCGCGAACTCCGGCGCGGTGCGCACGAGCGTATGCGCGTATCCCAAAACGCCGGCGACGTCGGAAAGACGATCGTCGAGTGTCCGCCCCTCGCGCTTGGCGAGCGTGTCCAGCGGAAGGAACGTCGCTCGACCGGCTTCCTTGCGATTGAGAAATTCGACACACCGCTCCGCGTCTTCCGAGGACGTCGTCACGACGTTGGAGAGCCGCGCGCCGAAAGCGACGTCCATCGCGCGGGCGTAGCGCTCGTCGGTCGTAATGAGGTTCGAAACGATGCCCTCGATGCCGCGCAGCTCGCCGCGCTGCCAGGCTTCGACGATCGCGCGCGTGCCGGGTACGTGCCCTTCGAGTGAGTTTTCGAGCTCTTCGATCGTGTGCAGCCGCGACTCTGCCGCCTTCACCTCGACCGAGTGGTCGCGATGCGCGGCGAGCGCCTTCGTAACGTCCTCCTGCGCGAGCGTTGCCGCGCGATCGGAGTCCTCGGCGCGACCGCGCGAGTCGAGCAGCTCTTCTTCCGCGATCGCGAGCTGGCGGCGGCGTTCGCTTTCGCGGTGGATCGCACCGCCCGCCGCGATCTCGAGTTGTTCCGCGCGGTCGCGCGCGCTGCGCTCCTCGGCGTCGAGCCGTTCGGCCTCGGCACGCAGCGACTCGGCTTGGACGCGCCGCTCCGCTTTGCGCGCGGCAAACTCCGCGGCTGCCGCTTCAACCGCGCGCAGCCGGGTGAAAATGGTTTCGAGACTTCCGCGTGCGGCCGCCAGCGCCGCTGCGGCGGCGAGTTCGCGGTCGCGCGAAGCGTCGATCTCTCTCGTGAGCGGTGCGATGCGCTCTTCCAAACCTTCGATCGAGGTCACCAGCGAAGTGCGCTCCGCGGTGACGCGCGCGACGTCCTGACTCGTCTGCGTCGACTGCCGCTCGAGCGCCTCGCGGCGCGCCAGCGCGGCGGCATATTTGGCTTCGACCTGAGCGAGCTCGCCCCGCCGCGTCTGCGCGGTGGAACGCAGCTCCTCCAGCTCCAGCTCGCAGCGATAGAGCTGCGTGCGAACGCGCGCGAGCTCGCCGGCGGCCTCCTCGGCTCTCGCCGCGTTTGCGGCGCGAAGTTCTTCGTTCTTCGCGATTGCCTCGCGCAGCGCGGTCGACTCCGCGCGGCGCGTCGCGCTCGCACGCAAGTACCCTAAGATCTCCAAGTCGCGAACGCGCGTGCTGACTCGCCGGTACCGGCGCGAGCGCCGCATCTGCGTTTCGAGCTCGGGAATCCGCCGCTCGAGCTCGGCGATGAGGTCGCTGATTCGGATCCCGTTCTGCTCCGTGCGGTCGAGCCGTCGCATGGACTCGTTCTTGCGCGTCAGGAACTTTCCGATGCCCGCCGTCTCTTCGAAGAGCGCGCGCCGTTCGACCGGCTTGCTGGTGAGGATCGCGTCGATCTGTCCTTGCGAAACGATCGCATACGAGCCGGGCCCGAGACCCGTTCCCATCAGAAGATCGACGATGTCGCGCAAACGTACTTGCGTGCGGTTGATGAAGTACTCGCTCTCGCCGACGCGGTACGCGCGGCGCGTAATCTCGACCTCGGCAAACTCGATCGGAAGCTTGCGGTCGGCGTTGTCGAAGAGAATCGAAACCTCGGCCAAACCCAGCGGCTTGCGTGACTCGTTGCCCGAAAAGATCACGTCTTCTAAAGCTCGGCCGCGCAGACTCTTGCTCGACGTCTCTCCCAAAACCCAACGAAACGCGTCGACGAGATTCGATTTGCCCGAACCGTTGGGTCCGACGACCGCCGTTACTCCATCGCCGAACTCCAGCGCCGTCGGATCGGCGAACGTCTTGAATCCAAACGACCGAATTCGCCGCAGCTTCATTGCAACACCGAACCTTCGGTCTCGACGCTGCCGGCGATCGAGAGGAGCGCGGCCTCGGCGGCCGCCTGTTGCGCGGCCTTCTTCGAACCGCCCTCGCCCTTGCCGAGGATCTTGCCCTTGACGCTGACGCGCGACTTAAAGGCGGGGTGTTGCGGAGTGCCGCGGCTCGTCTCGCGATAGACCGGCGTCGCCGCGAGATGTTCTTGCGTGTAGTGCTGCAAACGCGTCTTCGCGTCGAGCAACGCATCCGAAGAGTGATCGAGCAACTCGACGTGCTGCGAGAGGACGAACTTCGCGGCCTTCTCCAAGCCGAAGCGCAAGTAGAGCGCGCCGACAAACGCTTCGAACGCATCGGCGAGCACCGAAGTGTTCTCCTTGCCGCCCGCGGCGCGCATGCCGG
>DATASC010000092.1:0-1957 GCA_036269355.1 Candidatus Cybelea sp.
GTGAGGAGCGCTCGCGTTCCGATCGCCGAGAGCAAAATCGGGAAGAGGAACGCGGTGAGCACCGCGCCGGCCTTGGCGAACGCGGCCGCGAACCCGGCGCCCATCCCGCGAATCTCTGTTGGGAAGACCTCCCCGGCGAGCAGATACGTCTGCGCGTTCGGTCCGACATTCGTCATAAAGTCGAAGAGGATGAACCCGCAAAAAATGAGCGCGATGCTCGCCGTTCCGGTAAAGCCCGTGGAGAACGCGGCGAGCGCGAGCCCCGCCGCGCAGCCGATGAAACCGGCGACCTGCAGCGCAATGCGCCCGACGCGATCCGAGAGCAGCACCGCGACCGTAATTCCGACGGTCAAGAACGCGGTGATCATCGCCGACCCCTTCGCCGCCAGAACTTGATCCGCGATTAGATCCGCGACGCTGCGCAAGTGCGGCGGCGGCGCGCCGAACGTCGCGACGAGCAGCGTCGGCGTGAAGATGCCGATGCCATAGGTCGAAAGGTCTTGCAAGAACCACGGAACCGATGCGAGGATCGTCGCACGCCGGTTGTGTCCCGGCGCAAACAGTCTCCCAAGATGGGCTCCGCGCGCATAGTCGACGAGGTGCGTCGCGCGCTGCGCGAGAGAAAACGTTTGGGGATATTGCGGCCGGCGGACGAGCAGCCGCGCCACGGCCCGCTCGGCCGACGCCACCTCGCCGCGCGCGAACAGCCAGTTTGCACTCTCCGTAATCCAGAACCGCGCGATCGTTACGGCGAGCGCCGGAATGAAGACGCTCGCGTACATCCAACGCCACGCATCGAGGCTTGGATCGTGGCGCAGCGCGAGGAATCCGACTCCCGTGCCGGCCAGCGCTCCGACCGCCTGAAACGCGAACGCGCCGAGCACCAGCCGTCCTCGCAGCGTGCTCGGAATGCTCTCCGAGATGATCATGTGCGCGGTCGGATAGTCGCATCCGAGCGCGAGACCGAGTCCGAAAAGGCTGACGACGATCCACGTCGCGCTCGGCGAGAGCGTGAGCAGCGCGAGGAACACGACGAAGATGATCATCTCGGCAATAAACATCCGCTTACGGCCGAAGTAATCGGCCAGTCCGCCCAAGGCGATCGCGCCGACGAGTATTCCGAAGAGCGTCGCCGCGCTCACGAGACCGCTCTCCGCGCGGCCGATTCCGAATTCGCGCACGATCAACGGCAACGCGACGCCCGTCATGAAGACGACGAACCCTTCGAAGAACTTCCCGGCCGCCGCCAGCGACCAGATTCGCCACTGCATGGACGTCATCGGCGCGAAGCCGAGCGCCGTTCCGTCGGCCCATGCGGGCAACTCGTCGATGTAATCTTGAACGGAGCGTCGCGCATCGGCCATAAGGAAGACGCCCCATAGATTCGCTACGGAGCGAGCGCGTTCTTGCTCTACAACGCCTTTAGCGCGCTCGGTTCGTCCGCGAAGCGGCGAAAGTTCGAATACGCAACGACGACCGTCCCCGCAGCCGCAAACGGGCCGTACGTTCCTTTATAGTCTTGCGTTTCGTCGGTCGACGCCCAATAGCCGGGCAGCACCTCCGCGCGGCGGTCGACGATCTCGCCGGAGGTTGCATGCGGTGGAAGCGCGGCGGGACGATACGTGTACGATACCACGTTATACTGCGCGTCGTAGCCGAAGCTTCCGTCGCCGTGGCCGCCGTCACGTACGCTCGCCGTAAACCCGATCGTCGCGGGCTCGCTGCTGCTGTACTGGTATGCGTCGAAGTTCCGCGCGTCGAAGGGCGGCGCGAACGTCTCGCTCGGCTTCGGATGGTCCCAAGAGTTTTCGAGGTTCGCGACGTCCGCGGCGCTCGCGGCCTTGCCGTCGACGGAGTAACTCGTCACGCGTACCTTGACGATCGACCCATCTACATAGGCAACGTTCATCACGAGATCTTCGTGCCGCCGCGAAAATCCCGCATGCACGTCGAAGAC
>DATASC010000093.1:0-5016 GCA_036269355.1 Candidatus Cybelea sp.
GTGTGAACGTCCGCGCCGCGCGGCCTGAAGACGCCCAGCAAATTGCCCGGTTGACGCTTCAACTCGGCTACGACGTGAGACAAGAGGTCATCGCCGAGAGTTTACGCCGGCGCGGGTCGCGCGAAGTCTTCGTGGCGGCGACCGGCGAGCGAATCGTCGGATGGACGGCAGTGTCCATGCACGAGCCGTTCGTCGAGGGCCCCGGCGCCCATCTGGATGGCCTCGTTGTCGACGAATCGGTCCGCAGCTCGGGCATCGGTGGAAAACTACTTGCCGCGGCCGAGGCCTGGGCCCGCGAACGCGACTGCAAAGAAATGTGTCTCCACTCCAACGTGGTGCGAGATCGAGCCCACGCGTTCTACCGGCGCCACGGCTACGACACCGTCAAGGCGCAGTATTACTTTCGTAAACTGCTTTAGCGCTACGTTTTCGGAGCCTGGCTGATCGTCACGCCCGTGATCTCCGCGTGCCCCTTGCCTATGAAGCCGGTGATCTCGCGAATGGGATAGCCTCCGGTCGGGTATTTCCAAAAGAGTATGTTGGTCGAGCGCGCCCGTCCGCTTCCGGTTGGAACGATAATCTTGTCGCGATAGAGCCAAGATTGCGTCGAGCGCGGGCCGACGCCGTAAAGCTGAATGGTTCCGACCACGCTCGCGGTCGAGCCCGTAACCTGAAGCTGCTCGACCACCGGAGCGATCGTCGTCGTGACGGCGATGTATTGTCCGTCCCACTGGATCTGTCCCGCGTACTGAATATTTTGGTTGACGGTAATGGGCTGGAATGCCGTACCGCCCGCGGGCAGCTCCGCCAATGCGAACTGCGAGGCGGAGTAACCGTCTACGTAGAGGTTGCCCTTGGCATCGTACGTGACGTACAGCAGCGAAGGCAGCGAGCTAATGGAATACTGCTGCACCTTCATGCCGGGCGTGGTCAACACGACGACGGAATCGCCGCATCCCGTGACGCAGAATACTACTGCAGCGAGATCGCCGGTCGTTGGGTCGACCGAGCAGGAGTACGCGTTACCGGGAACTGCGTACGAAGCGATCGGCGTCGTTCCGCCGTGCGCGAATTCGAGGATGCTGTTGAGCGTGGTAAAAAAGACGTCGCCGTTTTTGTCCGAGCACGTACCGATCCCCGTCTGCGTGATGTTTCCGATGACCTTGCCGTTCGTCGTCAAGACGTACGAGCTTACGTCGCCGGCGGCATAAAGGAGCGGTCGGGCCGCGGCGGCGGGATCGACCCGCGAGCCGCGTTTGGCAGTCGCCGCAGCCTGTATCGCGCTTGCAGAATGCGACGCGTTGCCGGAAGCGCGAAGCATTGTGATGCCCGGCGCGGCCGGAGACGGCACGCCATTTTGGCCGGGCGAACCGCCGCACGCAGTCAGCAGCGCTGCGACAGCAACAAACCCGAAAGCGCGGCGGACAACATTAGAAACTCTCACGCAGATGCTCCCTTCCCAGCTGCGCTGCCGGCGTACCTGCACCCGCCCGCTCGCATTGCTCCCCGACATGGCTTGCCAAACCCGGCTCGAAGAGGCGTTTATGGCGGTAACCGTACGCCGCGCGCACAGCGACTCCGATTTTCACCGGCTTCACCGACTCTTCGTCGCATATGAAGCCGGATTACCACCACCGCTTCGGCACGGAAGCGTGCCCGACATGCACGCGATTCGTCAAACCTTCTCGCAGCCGAACGCCGCGTTCATCGCCACGCACGACGAGGTCGCGATCGGGTGTGCGGCGGTCAAGAGAGCGGGCGACGACCGGGCCACGACGGCAGTGCTGCTGCGGCTTTACGTACGTCCCGAGAGCCGCAGACTCGGTGCCGCTCGATTGCTCGTGACGTCGGCGATTGCATTCGCACGAGACGCCGGTTTTTGCCGGCTCGTTCTCGACACCGAAAAGACCGAGCTCGAAGCCGCTTATCGACTCTACCGGTCGCTGGGTTTTGAGGAATGCACGCCGTTCGCGACGGTATCGTACGACTCGCCGACGTTCATGGAGCTGGTACTGCGCGAGGGACCTTAGCCGACGATCGGATTTGAACCGATAACCTATCGCTTACGAAGCGATTGCTCTACCGTTGAGCTACGTCGGCATGCGCGCCGCGGGCGTCAGTTCGCCCTGGGCCGCCGCTCTTTCCACGGTCCCGGCGGTGCCCCTTCCCCGGCGCAGGATGGACGGCGATTCCCTACGACTTGCCGCTTTCGGCATCGTGAAACGTGCCGCGGCGCGCACGCTCGTCGAGCTCCAGGTCGTCGAGAAAATAGTAGACGATCTTGCGATCGTCGAATCCGACCTTGGCGAGGCTGCGTCCACCGATCTCGACCACCTCGTGTACGTGGCCGGTGCGCCCCTCATACTCGTAGTTGACGGCCGTGTACGAGGGGTCGCCGGGCTTCGGGCGCGGCGTCGCTTTGACGCCGCGCAGCGGCGTTTGATGCCGATGCATACCGGCGAGGTTCGACGGGCTCGCTTGCGAAGCATCGCCCATGATCATCGAATATCGAGGCAAGCGGCCCAAGATCGCTTCGTCGGCGTTCGTGGCGCCGACCGCCGTGCTGATCGGCGACGTAGAGGTCGGCCCCGAATCGAGCGTCTGGTTCGGCGCGGTGCTGCGCGGCGACAACGGCCCGATCCGCATTGGTGCGCGCACGTCGATTCAAGACAATGCTGTCGTCCACGTCAGCGAAAGTGGTGGGACGCACGTCGGCGACGACGTAACCGTCGGCCACTGCGCCGTCATGGAGGACTGCCGAATCGACCGCTACGCGTTGATCGGGAGCAATGCGACGCTGCTGAACGGATCCACGATCGGCGAAGGCGCTTTAATTGCGGCGGGCAGCGTGGTCGGACAGAACGCGGCGATTCCGCCGCGCGTCGTTGCCGCCGGAGCTCCGGCGACGGTAAAGAAGGCCCTCGAAGGCGACGCCGCCGCGTGGATCGAGATATCGGCCGGCGAGTACGTGAAGCTTTCGCGCATGTACCTCGCGCAAAGCATCGGAAACGTGGAGGACCACGAAGTTACCATCTAGGGGTGCGCGAGCGTCCAGACGAGGGTCGCATTGAGCGCGAGGATGATGGCGCCGCCAGTTACCGCTAGCGCGCTGACCCAGCGCGGGTTCACCATGCGCCCCATCGTATCTTCGCGCATCGTGAAGAGCACGAGCGCTATCAGCGGCACCGGAAGCACGAAACTCAAGACGACCTGGCTGACGATAAGCGTCTCGGTGACGTCTAAACCTAGTGCGACGACGGCGACCGCGGGAAGCATCGTCACCAAGCGGCGCAGCCAGAGCGGGACGGTGAAACCGACGAAACTCTGCATGATGACCTGGCCGGCCATCGTTCCTACCACCGAGCTCGAGATTCCGGACGCCAATAGTGCGACGAGAAAAACGGCCGCCGCGAGATTTCCAAGCAGCGGCGTCAGCGTACGATACGCGGTAGAAATGTCGGCAACGTTCGTGTGACCGGTCGCATGGAAGACCGCGGCAGCCATGTACATCATCGCGATATTGACGAGGCCGGCGATCGTGAGAGCGATGATGACGTCGACGTATGAGAAACGGACGATCGCGCGGACCTGGCGAGGATTCTCAGGCACGACGCGGTCGGCAGTAAGCGCCGAGTGCAGGTAGATGGCGTGCGGCATCACGGTAGCTCCGACGATGCCGACGGCGATCAACAGGCTCGACGAGCCGCCGAGCCACGGGACGACCGAGTGATAGAGCACGAGCGACCAGCTCGGCTTCGCGAGCAGCGTTTCGACGATGTAACAGACGGCGACGACGCCGACGAACGAGCCGATGAGCGCCTCCATCGGCCGGAAGCCGTAGCGGTGGAGCGCGAGTATTGCATAGGTGACGGCAGCCGTAATGACGGCGCCGACCAGCATCGGAATGTGGAAGAGCAAATAGAGCGCGACGATCGCGCCGAGAAACTCGGCGAGGTCGGTCGCCATCGCGCCGAACTCGCTGACGACCCACATTGCATAGGCGAGCGGTTTGGGCGCGTGCGCGCGGGAGAGTTCTGCAAGGTTCTTCCCCGTTGCGATGCCGAGCTTCGCCGAAAGAGCTTGAAAGAGCATCGCCATCAGATTGGCGAGAACGACCACCCAGAGCAGACGGTAACCGAAGGCCGCGCCGCCCTGAATGTTCGTGGCGAAATTTCCAGGGTCGATGTATGCGACAGACGCTACGAATGCCGGGCCGGTAAAGGGCAAAAGCGCGCGCCATCCGCGGCGGTTTCCCGCAAGGGCATCGCGTGCGGCGGCGACGACGTGTTCGCTGCCCGCGCCCAAACCGAAGCTACGGGCCAACGCGCACCGTTTCAGCGTGCGGCCTGCGCACGGCAACGAAACGTTTTCCGCGCCGAACGACGACGCGATCGCGTTCGGAGCGTTCGACGCGCAGCAAAGACCCAGGCAGCACTCCTGCCGCCACGAGTGCCGCGACGGCGTCTTCGTCGCGATCGTCGATGCTCGCTACGCGCACGCTGCGGCCCGCGACCACGCTCGCGAGCGTCGGCAGCGGCCTCTGCTGCAAGAGGCGCTCGCCATATGGAATCACGTGGCCATGCGGATCCGCGCGCGGGTGACCGAGCAGGGCGGCGATGCGTAGCGCGACGTCGTCGGAGATCGCGTGCTCGATCCGTTCCGCTTCGGCGTGCACCCGTTCGAGCGGCACGTGCAAGGAGCAATGCAAGAATGTCTCCAGAAGGCGATGGCGCCTGACCATCGCCACCGCGAGCTTCTCGCCCCGCGCGCTTAAGCGCAGCGGCTTCGACGGCGCGCGCTCGTGCTCGAGCAGTCCGTGCGCCTCGAGCAGGCGCTTTGCCTTGCTAACCGAGACCCTGCTCACGTTCAGATACCGCGCCAGCGCTGCCGCGCGCACCGGGCCTCCGGCGCTGAGCTGATAGATCGCCTTGACGTAATCTTCGCGCGCCCGCGACGCCGAACGATCCGATCCGACCGAGAGCAGCTCGGCACTCGCCTTGTTACCCATGGCTAACG
>DATASC010000094.1:0-7873 GCA_036269355.1 Candidatus Cybelea sp.
CCCCGACTAGTTCCCCCCGCGAGATCATCGGGAACGAGAGTTCGCCGTTCAGCAGGGAATCGCCGACGCGATGGAGATCGACGGGCTTTCGCCAGGCGCGCATAGCAACGATAGCCGGATCGTTTTGACTCACGGTTGTTCGTTCGCCGTTGCCGGTCGCGGATACGTACGCACCGGCGCCGTTGAGAGTCAGGATCGCAGCGCCTTGCGCAGACGTATGTTCGTGAACCTTTTGCACCGTCCGATCGAGTAGCACGCGGCGGTCCGCGATATACGATGCTTCATGCGCAAACCGCCATAGAGCCGCCTCGTCCTCGTGCCGCTTACGGAAGAATACGCGATCGACGAATCGGTCCACGTAGTTGTGGATGTACCGCATCGAAAAGCCAAGGACGAGCGCGATGCTCGCTCCGGCAATCGCGCCGCTCGTGTGACTGGCGTTGACGAACCATTCGCTTGCAATCCACTCGGCCAAGATGAACGCACTCACCACAATCGTCGAGACGATGCCGAACACCAGTGCGCGGTTGAGCACGAATCCAACGTCTACCAACCGGCGGCTCAGAGCCGCGTACGTCAACACGGCGGGCACGGCAAAGAGCACGCCCGTCGCCGCAAAGTCGATCGCAAGCCACAACGCGTACGACCTAATGAGAGACTGGTCGTTCTCTCCGACGAACGCCACGACAAAGAGTACTGCCGGAGGCACCATGAGCCACGCCGCACGCAGCCGATCGGCGCGAGGCGATGCAGCGATTGCGAGGATGCCGCACGCGAGCGCGCTGAAAATGGCCAGAAATGGGAGTAGCAGCGTAACGGGCTGGGAGAGCGCGATCGGATCGATCCGGAGCGTCAGGATGCCGACGTATCTCGCCGCACCAAGCGCGACGGTAGCCGCGACGAGGACGTAGCAAGTGCGAGCCGCAGTTCGGCGGAGTGCCGAAGGTGGGGCGGCGAGCGAACTCGCACATGCCGCCCAAAATGCTACGGCCGCCGGCCCGAAAATATTCAGAAAAGCGAGTGTGACGTACACCCAAAGCGAAGGCGCCGCGTAAGAAAAACCACCGCTTAGCACCCAAAACCCCAGCGACAAGAGCGTTAGCGAGAGCAGCCGCATTTCGCGAACGTGCGATCGTCGCCAGGCGATCAAGCCCGCGAAGACGACGCACCAAGCTATTCCCGGCCACGTCAGATAGGTGTCCCAGAACGGGGAGGAGCCTTTGAGTGGCAGCGGCGTTACTTCGAGCGCCCTTTCCGACGCACCGCGGCGAACCCAAAGGGTGACGGGGCGTCCGGCTAGCGGCTGTCCGAAGAGACCGAAGCGTTCGATGGGTGAGTTTCGGCGAATGTCGATAAGGTCGCCCTGGCGCAGGCCGCCGCGGTCCGACGCGCGACCCGGGTCGATCGAGCCCACGCGAAAATGAAACGGCTCGCTAGAAGCCGTCAACGTGTTGCCCCAGATCCCCATTAAGTTGAATGCAGCGAAGAATTCGGCGATGGCGCCAATCGCTGCCACCACGCACAACGTCAAAATCACCGCGCGACAGGCCGCGGAACTCATGCCTATTCCTTAAGCGACCGGGCCACCGCTTCCCTCAACTTAGCGAAAAACGGGTTCTGCGCGCGGCGCGCGTGTTGAGGTGGTATTACTCCGTGTCGACCGGAAGCAGCGACGGGCGTCGCCGCAAAAAGTAGGCCGTGTCGTGACTCGAGGAAATCTGGTAGAACGTGCGCGGCGATTGCGTAAAGTCGAAACAGTCCCCAATGCTCTTTGCGCGAACGTCGGTCGTACCCAGGCTACCGAGATCGAACGTTTCCTCGACGAACTTCAGAATGCTGCCGAACTCGTATTGCGTCTTTGAGATGTATCCGGGCGTTCCACTTTTCTTCTCCCGCGCATAGGCCGAGACGACGAGCATCGGTACGCGAAAGCCGAGCCCGCCCCAGTGATCGGTCAGCGGCGGCGGCACGTGATCGTAGAAGCCGCCCCAGTCGTCCCACACGACCACGATCGCCGAATCGTTCCAGTATGCCGACGTTCCGATTGCGTTAACGATGCTCGCCACCCAGGCCGGCCCGACGTCGCCATGCAGCGGCTGCGGATGGTCCGATTCGTCGCGATCCGGAATCACCCACGATACGGCCGGCAGCTTGTTTTTTGAGATGTCCTTGAAGATCACGGTGTTAGAAAACGTAACGTTGGTGCCCCACTCTTTACTGTAGCGCACCGCGTCGATCGCGTCGAACGCGTTCCAGAGCTTACCCTCAGCGTGGAGGCCCTTCACCGGAGGTGAATAGTATTTCCACGTGACGTCCTTAGCGTCGAGCAGATCGCGCAGCGTCGCGTAGCTAAGACATGGAGCCGGACCTTGTCCTTTATACGTAATTCGCGAGCCGGTCCAGATCAGCTCCGGCGTCGTCGTTCCACCGGGGGCGTCGCAGCCCCAGGGCGTCTGCGTGGGAAAGTCTACCAGACTCGTGGTTTTATTCTGGTCGACGATTGTTGCGCCCGCGATGAGGTCTTGATGGGCGGTAAAACTGCCGCTGCCTTGCGTCTGAAACATGTGGTCGCCCAGCACGTACTGCGACGCGATCGTCGTGTAAGGCCCAATCTGCTCCGGATCGACATATTGATATGGCCGCGTGTGATCGCCTCCGCACTTGTTCCCCTTCAGCGCAAAACCGTCCATCTTGCCGCCGTCGAGACTCTGTAAGAAGCCTGAGTAACCGTGTCCGGGATCGCACTCCGTGCCGAGGTTCACCTTCTGTAGAGGAACGGGAACGTCGCCTTTCGACGTCTTCATCAACCCTTGCGTCGCACCGTCGGCCCCTGGAAACGTTGCGAACAGATCGTCGAAGCTGCGATTCTCTTGAACCACGATGATGACGTGCTTGATCGGACTGGCCGTCGTCGCGCCGCCGGACGGCAACGCGGGACCGCCCGACACCCCGCCGGTGCTCGGTCCACACGAAGCGAGAGCGACCGCAGTAAAAAGAGCGAGCGAAGCGCTGTGTCGCACGACGTCGAGCATTCGGAATTAGTCCGTCGTTCCCCCGGCCGCGGCACGTTTGCCGTTTCGGCCACGGGAAAACGCCGATACCGGCTGCTCCATGAGAACGATGCGCTGCGGGCACCCATAGCCGCATTTTTCTAAGACCCGCAGCGAAGCAAGATTTTCCGGATTCACGAGAGACACGGTTGTCGAGTAAGGCAAGTATGCGTCCGCCCAAGCGAGCGCGGCGCGCACGCCTTCCGTAGCGTAGCCTAGTCCGTGGAAGCGAGGTCCCAGGGCGAATCCAAGCTCGGGCTTGTCCTTGATGGAGGCCGCGATGTCGCGTTTGAAGTCTGCGAACCCGACCTCTCCCACGAACTCGTTGGAGCGCCGCTCCTCGATTGCCCAGTAGCCAAAGCCCATAAGCGCCCAATGCCCGACGTACGCGAGTAGTCTCGCCCACGTCTGCTGTTCGGTCGAAGGCCGGCCTCCGATAAAGCGCGTTACGTGTGGATCCGACCACATCGCGATGCACGCCGGCAGATCGCCGGCGCGGTGCCCACGCAGCCGCAGACGCGGCGTGTCGATGACGGGAGCAACAATCTCGGTCAACTCGGAAGGGTCTCGAGGTTCACCTTCTGGCCGCCGAGCAGCACCATCGCGGGCTGACGTTCCATCAGCGCGATATTGCGGCTTGGATCGCCATTGAAAGCGACGACGTCGGCGCGCTTACCCGCCGCCAGAACGCCGCGGTCGCTTACCCCGATGAGCTCCGCGGCGTTCGCGGTCGCGGAGCGCAACACGTCGATCGGGCGCATTCCGAGCCCGACCATCAGCGCGAAGTCCTTGTTGTTTTGATCGTGCGGGAAGACGCCCGCGTCGGTGCCGTAGGCGATCTTCACGCTCGATGCGACGGCGCGGTGCATGCCCGCGTTGCGCAGCTCGGCGGCGTACTCGGCCTTCTGGATAGACTGGGCGGGAATGTGGTTCGGATTCCCTGGCTGCAGGATCGAGTCGAGCGCCCAAATCGTCGGGACGAGATGCGTTCCGCGCTGCACCATGACGTCGAGCGTTTTCTCACTGACGCCGGTTCCGTGTTCGACGGAATGCACGCCGCCGTTGACGGCGATAGCGATGCCCTCGTCGCCGTGCGCGTGGGCCGCGACCTTGCGGCGGAATTTGGTCGCTTCTTCGACGACCGCCTGCACTTCGTCGAGGTTGAACTGAGGGATATCCCACACGTCGCCATACGAGAGCACGCCGCCAGTCGAAAGGATCTTGATGACGTCCACGTGCACCTTCACGTTCTGCCGCACAAGCTCGCGGAAACCGTAGGGCCCGTACGAGACGGCCCCGATCCGTACGCTCGGGTCCTCCTCGACCCATCCCGGCACGTCGTTGGAGTCGCCATGTCCTCCGGTGATCGAGAGCGCTTGGCCTGCGGCGAAGATCTGCGGACCGACGATCGCACCGTCGGCGATGGCGTTGCGAACCGCGAGATCGATCCCGGCGCCGCCGCCGACGTCGCGCACCGTCGTGAAGCCGTTGCGCAGCATCGCCTGTGCGTTGCGAACGCTGTAGATCGTCGCTTCCGGAACGTTGTCGGCCGAACGATATTTTGGATAGACCAGCGTTAGATAATGCGATGGCAGCACGAAGTCGGCGACGTGCGTGTGGCAATCGATCAGTCCCGGCATGATCGTGGCATCGCCGAGTTCGACAACCGTCGCGTCGCTGCTGGCGTCCCCCGCCGACATCGAAACGATGCGGTCGCCGGAGATCAGCAGTACGCCCGGTTCGCGCATCGTACGACCATCGAAGAGCCGTGCGGCTTTGACGACGGTCACGGTCGCCCCCCGCGCTCGCCATGGCACGAACAGCGCCACGCCGGCCGCCGCGGCGCCGGTCAGAAAAGCGCGCCGGCCCAACACGCGCCGCGCATCGGAGAATACTTTGGGCGAATAACGAGAATGCGGGCAACGGCAATCGAACTTCATAGTAGCAGGAGCTTCACGGTCGATTGGATCGCTCCTCGCACTGGGCTCCCACACTCACGCTCAACCGCTTAACAGGCTGGTTGCGACAGCAGGTCGTAAGAATAAGCGCGTCATGGACGCTTCCGCCAAGGGAAGACCCAGCATTCGAATCGCAGGCGCTCGCGACTCCGAAGCGATCGCGCGACTCTTCCGTTTCGTTCGTACGGAGTGCCTGCCGTTTCTCCCGACGCTGCACACCCCGGAAGAAGATGCCGAATACTTTTCCGGGCTGGTGAGCGCAAGCGCCGTGTTCGTCGCGGGGCTTCGCGGCGAAGTCGTCGCCTTCGTCGCCCATCGCGACGGTTGGCTCGAACATCTTTACGTTCATCCGCTTCATCAGCGGCGGAGCATTGGCGGCGCCTTGCTTGCGCGCGCAATGGAGTCTAACGGCGAGCTTATGCTCTGGGTCTTTCAGCGCAACGTCGCAGCGATCGCATTTTACGAACGCGCAGGCTTTCGGCTCGTGCGAGTAACGGACGGTTTGGCAAACGAAGAGCGCGAACCGGACGCGCTCTACACGTGGCAGCGCCCGGCGCACCATGAGAACGGTCGAAAGTGATCCTTGCAGCCGCGCTCTGCTCGGCGCTTTTGAGCGCGGCGGCGGCCGACGCGAAGGCTTCGCAAATCGTTTCGGCGATGACGCCAGACGAACGCTTGCGACTCATACGCGGAGAATCGGGCGTGCCGGTTCGCGACGGGGTGCGGACCGGCGCGATCGGTTCTGCCGGGTACGTGCCGGGAGTTCCGCGTCTCGGCGTCCCGGCGCTGCAGGAGACCGACGCCGGTCTCGGCGTCGCAAATGCAAACAGCGCGAGGCGCCGCGAGTTCGCAACGGCGATGCCGTCGGCGCTCGCGCTCGCGTCTACCTGGGATACGCAGCTTGCCTATCGGTACGGTGCGGCGGTCGGTGACGAGGCGTGGCGTAAGGGGTTCAACGTGTTGTTGGGCCCGGGGCTAAATCTCGCGCGCGATCCGAGAAACGGCCGCAACTTCGAATACTTCGGCGAAGATCCGCTGCTTGCGGGAACGTTAGCCGGCGCCGTGATCTGCGGCGTGCAAGATCAGCACGTCGTCGCGACCATAAAGCACTACGCGCTGAACGATCAAGAGACCGGGCGATCCGTGCTCTCCGCCGACATCGGTGAAGCTGCGATGCGGGAGAGCGATTTGCTCGCGTTCGAGATCGCACTCGAGCGCGGACATCCCGGCGCCGTGATGTGCGCCTATAATCGCGTCAACGGTACCTACGCCTGCCGAAACGATCATCTCTTGGACGACATCCTGAAGCGCGATTGGGATTTTCCCGGCTGGGTCATGTCGGATTGGGGAGCCGTCCACGGCGCCGACGCCGCGACGAATGGGCTCGACCAGGCCTCGGACGGGCAGAGCATCGGTGCCGTTCCGCAGTCGCGACTGCTCGACATGAACCGCCGGATCGTTCGATCGATGCTCGCGGTCGGGCTCTTTGACGAGCCGCCACAGCAATCGCCGATCGACTTCACCGCGCATGCGAGCATTGCGCTCGAAACCGCAGAGCGCGGGAGCGTGCTGCTCAAGAACGACGGGACACTGCCGCTCGCGCCATCGCTGCGTCGTATCGCCGTAATTGGAGGCTATGCGGATGCGGGCGTCCTCTCGGGCGGCGGCTCGTCGCAGGTTCTGCCGGTCGCGCGCACTTTTCCGGTGCCGCTCGGCGCGGAAGATTCCCGGTTCATGTTCTTCGACCGGTCGTCGCCTCTTGCGGCGATCCGCGCGATTGCGCCGCAGGTCGCGGTGAGCTTCAACGATGGCCGTTATCCCAGCGTTGCCGCGCAGTTGGCGAAGAACGCGGACGTGGCGATTGTCTTTGCGACGCAATGGGCGTCGGAGGGAAGCGACCTGCCCGATCTCACGCTGCCGGCGTCGCAGGATGCGCTGATCGCAACCGTCGCTGCGTCGAATCCGCGCACCGTCGTGGTGCTCGAAACCGGCAATCCGGTGTTGATGCCGTGGCTCGATCGCGTGAGCTCGGTCCTCGAGGCTTGGTATCCCGGCGAGCGCGGAGGCGACGCGATCGCCGACGTGCTCTTCGGCCGGGCCGATGCAAGTGGAAGGCTGCCGATCACGTTTCCGGCGGCGCAGTCTCAGATCGTCCATCCCGATCTTCCCGGACTCGACGCACTGCTCTCGCTCGAAGCGGCGGGCGTTCGCGGCTATCGGACCGCACTCGATCTCCGGCCATTCTCCGTAACGTATGGCGAGGGCGCCGACGCCGGCTACCGGCGCTTCGCAAAAGAGAATCTGCACCCGCTCTTTGCGTTCGGCCACGGGCTTTCGTACGCGAGGTTTCGGTACGGAGATTTTCGCGCCAGCGGCGGCACGACGTTGACGGCGAGCTTTACCGTCACTAACAGCGGAGAACGCATGGGGACCGATACGCCACAGGTGTATCTCACCTCGCGGCTCGGGGTCTCCGCAATGCGACTGCTCGGATGGTCACAGGTAACGCTCGCTTCCGGAGCGTCACGCCGCGTGAACGTCGTCGCGGATCCCCGCTTACTCGCGGACTTCGATCCGTCGCAGGACAAATGGGTCGTGCGCGAAGGCGAGTACGAAGCATCGCTCGGGTCGGCGTCGGATACGTTGAGCTTTCGTGCGAGCGCCGCCATTGCGGCGCAGACGCTGAAGCCTTAGGACCCTTGCGGAGCGTCGGCCTCGACGTTGATCGAAAGGTCGACGCTGTTGCCGACGATGAGCGGCCCGTAGGTCATGCCCCACTGCGTGCGGTCGATCGTCGCGGTGGCGGAGTAGGCGATTACCGATCGGCCGCGGGGCGTCTTACCTGAGGCGACGACCTGCGCGTTC
>DATASC010000095.1:0-5196 GCA_036269355.1 Candidatus Cybelea sp.
CGAAAGCCAAAGCGGCGGGTGCAGCAAGAGCAAGATCGCGATCCAGATGATCGCGCCGCCGCTGACGACCGTCAAAACGATCTCTTGCGATCCGGTTTTGATTCCCGCGCGATCGAGCTGATCGGAGAGGCTACGCACCCGCGCATTCGCGCGCTCGTTGACCGAGCTCCAGAAGGAGAAGAACGCAAAGAAGACCGTCGCCGAGACGCCGGCAAAGACCGCTATCGGAACGAGTGCCGTCACCATAGCGACGGCAGCGGAGCTAACTCGCTCAGTTCGCGCGCGTCGTAGGGAACGCCGTACTCCGCGAAGCGCTTCAAGCAGACCGGCTGCACGCCGCTCGAGCAGAATTCGCCGACTACCTTGTCCTCTTTGTCGACTCCGCGTTGCGCGAAGCGCATGATCTCTTGCATGGTGACGATGTCGCCCTCCATGCCGACCACCTCGCTGACGCCGATCACCTTGCGCGACCCGTCGCGCAGACGCGAGGTGTGGACGACTAGGTCGAGCGCGCTCGCGATCTGTTCGCGAATCGCGCGGACGGGAAGGTCGAAGCCTGCCATCAGCACCATGGTTTCGACACGCGAGATCGCATCGCGCTGGCTATTGGCGTGAATGGTCGTCAACGAACCATCGTGCCCCGTGTTCATCGCCTGAAGCATGTCGAGCGCTTCAGAGCCACGACACTCGCCGATGATGATCCGGTCGGGACGCATGCGCAGCGCGTTGCGAAAGAGGTCGCGAATGCGAATTTCGCCCGTCCCTTCGACGTTGGGCGGCCGCGACTCGAGGCGCACGATATGCGGCTGGTTCAAGAGCAGCTCGGCCGCGTCTTCGATCGTCACGATGCGCTCGCGCTCGGGAAGAAACGAGGACATAACGTTAAGGAAGGTCGTCTTCCCCGAGCCGGTGCCGCCGCTGACGATACAGTTGAGCCGCGACTTCACCGCGGCGCTCAGGAAGTTCATCACGACTTGCGGCGCGGCGCCGATCTTGACGAGGTCGTCGGCCGTGAGGCGGCGCTGCCCGAAACGCCGGATCGTCAAAGACGTCCCGTCAATTGCGACGGGCTCGATGATTGCGTTGACGCGCGAGCCGTCGCTGAGCCGCGCGTCGACCATCGGCGACGATTCGTCGATACGCCGTCCGAGCGGCGTAATGATCCGCTCGATCACCAGCCGTAGCTGCCGGTCGTCAGCGAAACGCTTCGTCGTCTTCTCGATGATGCCGTGGCGCTCGACGTAGATCGTATCCGCTCGGTTCACCATGATTTCGGAGACGTCCGGATCCTTCATGAGATCCTCGAGGGGCCCCAGACCGAGCGCCTCGTCGAGAATCTCTTGGCGCAGCGCGGCGAGATCTTCGGCCGAGCCCTCGAAGTTCGTCGAGGCGAGCAGCGAGCTGGTAATGCTCTCGATCTTTGAGCGCAACTCAGCCAGCTTGTCGGCGTCGGTTTGCGCGACGCTCGCGGAAACGAGGTCGATCTGGCGCAGCAGCGCTTGATGCACCAACTGCTTGAACGCGTCACGCTTGGGGTCGATCGACGTGGCTGGCGCGCGGTGTCCGTTCGTGCGCGTCGCCGTCGTGCGCCGAAGCGGAACGTGCGCATCGCCGGGAGGCGATGCCGCCGACGGCTGCAGGCCGGAGAGCTGGTCCTCCGGCGGAAGCGATTGGAAATACTGCGCGATTCCCGCGACGCTCTTCGCGTAGCCGCGGTTCGTCAACGGCGGAACTTCGGCGAGAACCTTGGCACCCAGCGTGCGCTCGACCTGACTGCGCGTGACGGCGTCGTCGCTGCGTGCGTTGGTGACCACGGCGATGCGATTTGCCGGAATGCCGAACCGGATGAGGTCGGCGTACATCGCCTGGGCCCCCGCGACGCCTAGCAGCGTCGGCTCCAGCACGAGGAAGATCCGGCTGGCACGGGCGAGGAACGGACGCGCAGCCGCTGCAAACGGCTGCGGCGCATCGACGACGACTACGGAAAATCCGGTCATCTCCGCTGCGGCGGCCTCGACCGTTTCGGGATCGAGCATGAAGGCGGCATCGTAGCGATCGGCGAGTTCGATTAGGCTGATTCCGCCGGCGCGAACGCGGGAGATCGGCGAGCCGACGCGCGCGGCGTCGAGCGTGCGAATGGCCTCGAAGAGCACTGCGACGCCGCGACGTCCCGTTAGATCGGCGTCGACCAGCGCGACGTTGCCGCGCTGGCCCATCGTACGGGCCAGCTCGCAGCAGAGCGTCGTCGCGCCGACGCCTCCCTTCGAGCCGACGAAGAGCGCGATCGGCGAGTCGCTCATTGGCCCGGCGGGCTGTTTGGACCGAGGGAGTCGACGACCTGATCGCCGATGATGATCTCGACCGGCGACAGGAAGCGTCGAGGCATGGGCGGATCGCGCTGCGGCGGCGGCATGGAAAACGCAAGCGGCGAGGGTGCAACCGGCGGCGGTGCGGCGGCGACCGCGTTTCCGGTAATCGTTAGTCTCTCGACCGGCTCGGCGCGGATCGACTCTCGCGGCGAGCGCAACGCGAGACGCAGCGTCGCGTTGGTGTCGGCCCACGCCAGGACGTCGGCCTGGTGCGGCGTCACTTCCAACGTAACCGTCGACGCGTCTTGCTCTTGCGGGGAGGGTGTCGCCGATGGATTTTCCAGTGCGTTTCCGACCGCGAGAACGCGAACTCCGCGGAAAATCGTCACTGCTTTTGGCGGCGGCCCGTTGTTGTGCGAGGGCGGGATCGCAATGACGTCGACTCGGTCGCCGGGTTGAATCAGACCGGAGACGTCTTTGACGCGATCGACCGGAATGCTCACGGCACGCATCCCGGGCTGCAGCCGGACGGGAAGTGCGAACGCGACGTTCGTGCCGACCGATGACGAAGTGAGCTGCGAGCCCGCCGGAATCGTGATCAGCGCGAGCGATCCGACGGCCTGGCTCGGTGCCGAGAGCGCGTCGGGTTCGAGCGATTGTGCCGGCCGCATTTCCTTCGTGAACATTGTGTCGACGATGCGCGAGCGTGCCTCGATCTCTTGAGCCGCGATCAAGACCGGCCTCTGCTGGTTCGAGGGCGGGCGCAATGCCGAAAGATAGGTAAGGGTGAGCCATCCGGTGCCGATCGCGAGGACGATAGCAACGAGCAGCGTAGTGCGGCGAACGTTCACGAGAGAATCCTCAGGAAGGGTGCGATGCTTTGCGAGAGCGCGACCGCCAGCGCGCCGATCGCGAAGGCGACCGCATACGGCAGGGTCGTGCGCCGGGCGGCGATGCTGGGAACGTCGCCCGCGGCAATAAGCGCGACGCGCGAAAATGCGGCGCGTGCGTCACCTTTAAAAGCGAGGAAGAAGATCGCCAGCAGTCCGCCGCCGATCGCCGAGTAGAGTAAAAATGGAACGAAAAGCGGGTAGCTCAGCATCCCCGAGGCTGCGACGGCGAGCTTGACGTCGCCGCCGCCGATGCCGCCTCGCGCGTAGACGATCGCTCCGGCCAGCATCAGGGCCGCCATCACGAGCAAACTGATCGCGAGAGATTGCCAACCGTAGAATGCGTGGACGATCGCGGCTGTAGCCGCGAGCGAAGCGGTCAAGACGTTGGGAATGCGACGCGTCCGGACGTCATAAACGCCGGCGACGCAACAGGCCGCGAGGGCCAACCAAATCGTTATGGACATATGAAGAAGGGTTGGGGAGGCGCGAATCCCCCGAGTCGCGCCCCATCAACCCTGCGTTTCGTCGTCTTTAGAGCGAGCCGGCGATTCCGTTGAAGAGCCCGCTGAGTCCGGTACCGAGTAGTTTGACTCCTGCCAAAGCAACGAGAGCGATGAAAGCAACGAGCAGGCCGTATTCGACCATCGTCGCGCCTTCTTCGTCGCGAATCATGGAAGTGAGGGTGGTTAGCATTGGTTCTCCTTGTTGCTGCGTAGTAATGCTAGATCGTATCTGACTGCGATTTAGATGCTGCCGGCAACGCCGTTGAACAGACCGCTGAGATTCGTTCCCAGTGCCTGAACGCCGACGAGGGCGACGAGTGCGATGAACGCGACGAGCAGGCCGTATTCGACCATCGTTGCGCCCTCTTCATCGCGAATCATGGAGGGTAGGATGCTGAACATGTATCTCCTTATTTACCAGATGCCACCGGGAAATGCATCAGAGGGCACGTTTGTCCCGGTATTCGGTGCCATGACCAAGAGCTGCGCGCTTGCCGAGGTTACGCCCGGCGACGATGTCGCCAGAACGCGGATGAATGTGTCGCGCATGTAGTCGGGCGAAATCGGGATGATCGCTTGGAACTTCCCATCCGGCCCTGCCGTCAGGTCGTGACGGCTGAGCAGCACGTTGGGTAGCTCGGAGGAGAGCGTAGCGAGAAGCGTGACGCGCACTGGGGCCGTCGGCGGCGCATATCCCGTGACGAGTACGGCTTCCGCTCCTTGGAGTGGTGTGGCGTTAAGGACGATCGTGCCGCGCAGTTCCGGCACGCCGGGTTGCTGCTGCTGGTCTGCGTTCACGAGTCTCTGGGCTTCTGCTTCCTGCTCACCCGCGAGATCTTGCGCTTGCCGTGCAAGTTGTGTGATGTGTGTGGCAAGCGCTTGTGAAACGTAGATGTCGTTGGAGATGTAGCGTGGCGCAACTGTGGTTACTTCGACACGATCGTCCACTTCGTACACATTGTCGCCGGGGCGAACAACAAGCACGATTCCGGGGCCACTCAGTTGTACGGCGCGCATCGCAGCCAACCACGTGTACTCAAGATGAGCCGCGTGGGCGACGGTTGCGAGCGGAACTCCTTGCTCCGCTGCTGCCGCGGCGCCTTGTGCCGAAAGCAGGCAGCAGAGTACAGGAAGAACCACCTGACGATAAGGCCGCATGGGAACCTCCTAGCTCCTGGTGCGCTGTATCATGCCACCCGGCGCCGCCACTTGGCAACAGTGGCGACGCCCTTTGGCGCGATTCTAACTCAACGTCCCGATTGCGTTGACGCGTTAACGTCGAGATCCGTGGCATAATACTCGACGATGAACGCCTTACGTCGTCGGTCTCTTTTCATTATGGCGGCGATTATCGCCGTCTCGTCCGTTCCGGTCTCTGCCGATCAGGTAAGCCTCGTCTCGATCCAGTCGGGGCATTCAATATTATTGAAGGCGGAGGGCCTCACGCGCGTGGCGGTGGGCGACGGGCGCATCGCCGGCGTCGTGCCGGTG
>DATASC010000096.1:0-15849 GCA_036269355.1 Candidatus Cybelea sp.
AAACGAAATCGAGCGCCTCGCGATCGAACCGATCGAAGAGCAGCTCCGCGGGTTGCCCGAGATCTCGCGCGTCTCCTCGTCAGCACAGAACGGAATCGCGGAGATCGTGGTGGAGTTTCGCTTTGGAAGCGACCTCGGAACTAACCGCGCGAACGTGCAGAGCGCCGTCGACTCGGCGCGCGCGAATATGCCGCTCGACCTCGTCGCGCCGATCGTTTCGGATCAGAGCCCGACGCAAGCGCCCATCCTAGAGGAAGCGATTTCGTCCGCGCTCCTTTCGTCGGCGCAGCTGTCGGAAGTCGTCACGACGCAGATTGTCCCCACATTGCGCGCAACCGCCGGCGTCGGCGTCGTGCGCGACTCGGGTGCGGTCACGCGGCAGTTGGTCGTTCGGCCGCAGCTCGGGGCGCTCGATGCGCTTGGCGGAACGGCACTCGACGTGTTTCGCGCGGTTGCCGCCGGAAACGATCTGCTGCCGGGCGGACTTCTTCGCTCGAGCGTACGCCAGTCCACGATCGGCATCGACGCTTCAATCGGCTCGGCCGAACAGATTGCGCGGCTGCCGGTGACGATCCCGGGGTCGGCGACGGTTCGCGTCCGAGACGTCGCTCAGACTAGCGACACTCACGCCGACCGAGCCGTAATCGCGCGCGCCGACGGCGACGAAGCAACGCTCCTCTATGTGGCCGCCGCGCCGGGCGCCGATTCGCTCGCTACGATCGCCGCAACCCGGCGTGCCTTTCTGAGCTTGGGACAGCGCTATCCCGAGATTCGCTTCGCCGAGCTGCGCACCGACCGCGCCTCAACGAATGCGGCGATCGGCGGCGTACTGCAGACGCTGGGAGAGGGCATCGTGCTGACCGTCTTGGTGATGCTCGTCTTTCTCCACGCCTGGCGGAACGCGACGATTGCGGCAATCTCGATTCCGACCTCGCTCTGCGCCGCATTCGTCGCGATGTGGGCACTGGGCTTTACTCTGAACGTGCTTTCGCTCATGGGGCTCTCGCTAACGATCGGCATTCTCGTCGACGATTCGATCGTGATCATCGAGGCGATCGCTCGGGCGGCCGCGCGCGGGCTGCGGGGCGACGACGCCGCACTGGCCGGCCGCAGTGAGATTGGCGGCGCCGCCTTCGCCATCACCTTCGTAGACGTCGCGGTCTTCCTGCCGATCGGCATGATGAACGGAATCGTCGGCGAGTTCATGCGCGAGTTCGCGCTGGTCATCGTCTTCGCAACCGCGTTCTCGCTGCTCGTCTCCTTCACGCTGACGCCGCTCTTGACGGCTCGATGGGCCCTCGCGCGGCACGAAACGCCGCTCGGTGGTCTGAGCTTCGCTAACTTGTTCGAGTCACTCCGAGCGCGAGCGCGGAGACTTCCGTGGACGCTGCGCGGCGCCTTGCTCTTGCGCGCGTTCGCCGCTTGGCACGCGGCGATCAACGGTTTCAATTGGTGGGAACGCAACGTATGCCGCGTCTATGCCGAGCGCTGGCTGCCGGCGATGCTGAACCGCCCGCGCATCGTGGTCACCATCGCCGCCGTTGCGTGCGCCGGATCGCTCGCGCCGCTATTGGCCTGGGCGATCCCGGCGGAGTTCTCGCCGCCGGCCGCGCGGGGCGCTCTGAACTTCGATCTGACTATGCCGCCCGGCACACCAATCGAACGGACCGATGCCGCCGTCACGCGGATCGCGCTGGCGCTCCTCGACGACCCCGCCGTGCGGCACGTGGAGAGCAGCGCAGGGCGTTCGTTCGACGGGACCACCGACGTCTTCGCAACGAACGTCGCCGCGTTCTCCGTGGTTTTGCAAGATCAAACGTCAAGCGGCGCCGCGGTGGAACGACGGGTGCGGTCGCTTGCGGCCCTGGCACCATCGGGAACGATCGCGGGCGCCGGAAAGGGCATGGGCGGCGTGCCGGCAGTCAGCTACGACGTCGGCGGCGATCCCGCGCAGCTCGACGCGGCCGCACAACGCATTGCGTCGCTCGCTCGCGAGAATCCGAGCGCGGCCGACGTGCGAACGAGCGACCTCGGCTTACAGCCGAGCCTCAAGATCGCAGTCGATATGGAAAAGGCTCGACTCCTCAGCGTCTCGCCCGACGATGTCGCGCAGACGGCGCGAATCGCCAGCGGCGGCGCACTCGCCACCAAGGCACGCTTGGCGCCGGGCTTGGTCGACGTCGTGGTGCGAGCCGGCGCGGCCGAGTCGGGCGACATCGACGCCATCGAGCGTTTTCCAGTCCGTTCCGCTACGGGCGAGCTCGTTCCGCTTGCCGATTTGATTCAAACTCGCACCACTTCGGAACCGGCGATCGTGCGGCGCGAAAACGGGGAGCGCGTCGTTACCGTTAGTGCGAACGCTGCGGGTGATGCTCCGATTAGTCTCGTGTCGTCGCCCATCGCGCGCGCTTTGCGCGATCCGGCATTTCTTCCGCCCGGAACGCGCGTCGAGCCGCGCGGCGACATCGCACAGTTCCTCGCTACCGTCTCGCGCATACTCGGATCCTTGGGTCTTTCCATAATCGCCGTCTACTTCGCACTAGCGGTCCTCTATCGCAGCTACGCGCTGCCGTTGGTCGTCATGCTTACCGTCCCGCTCGCCTCGATCGGCGCCTTCGGCAGCCTCTTCATCTTTCGCGCGCCGCTCAATCTCTACTCGATGCTCGGGATCGTTATGCTGGTTGGACTCGTTGCGAAGAACGGTATTCTGCTCGTAGACTACGCCGAGCGTGCCGTTCGAAACGGGAGCGTCGCGACGGTTGCAATGATCGACGCTGCTCGGGCGCGTTTCCGTCCGATCGTGATGACGACCGTCGCGATGATCGCCGGAATGCTGCCGCTCGCGTTGGGCCACACAGCGGGCGCAGAGTACCGCCGGGCGTTGGGCATCGTGGTCATCGGCGGCCTCTCGACGTCGCTGCTCTTGACCCTGGCCATCGTTCCGGTCGCTTATGTTTGGTACCGGACGCGCCGGAGCCGCCCCGTTGTCGCTAGGCTCGCCTCGGCACCGTATTCAGTTTAGTACCGTAACGTACTTCGTGTCGACGACGACACGCTTTGCGTCTACGTGGCCCGGCTTAGTTAGCACGCCGTAGACGTACAGCAGCGCGCCGGCGGTTACGTCCGAGGCCGAGCCCATGATGACGGGCGTTCCGTCGGGAAAGAAGATCGCAACTTCGCGACCGGTCGCCTTCGCGACGCTGGCGCTCTGGTGCTCGAGCAGTTCGGTGTAGAGCGTCGAGCGATCGACGTGCTTTACGCGCACGGAGATCTCCACGCTTTGGCCGGGGGTTGCTTGAGCGAACTGCGCGGGTGTCATCGGGATCGGCGGCGGCTGGCCCATCTGAGCGAGAGCGGGTGCGGCAAACGCGAACAGGACTGCGCTCGCGGCGATCGTTCGAAAGTATTTCATAGTGAAATACTATGATCCGCGTACGAATCGGTTCAAGGCGTTGCGGAGCGATATTACTCCGCCTCGGAGCAATTAGACGGCCATCTCGTCGACGTAGCACCAGCGCCAGTCTTCGCCCGGCTGGAACGATCGGATGATCGGATGGTGGGTCGCGTGAAAGTGCTTCGTTGCGTGCTTGTTCTTCGAGCTGTCGCAGCAGCCGACGTGGCCGCACTCCAAGCACTCCCGCAGATGAACCCAAGTATCCCCGACGCGCAGGCAATCCTCGCAGCCATCCGCGCTCGGTTTGACGTCCTTAATGTGACTGAGATGCGTGCATTCCATAATTTATATCCTATATCTCGCATCGTGCGCCCGCGGCGCCGGCGCAGCGCTCTCGCTCGGACGCGACGTACTCGAGCAGCTCGCGTCCGAACTCG
This sequence comes from Candidatus Cybelea sp., assembly GCA_036269355.1. Taxonomy (GTDB): domain Bacteria; phylum Vulcanimicrobiota; class Vulcanimicrobiia; order Vulcanimicrobiales; family Vulcanimicrobiaceae; genus Cybelea. Next base: position 3,832 of record DATASC010000096.1, read on the forward strand.
CCGACGACCACGAGCTCGGAAAGATCGATTGGGGTCAGAGGCATTTGCATCCGCAACGAGTCCTTACCGCCGAGCATCCACGGGCCGACTCCCGAGAAGTAAAAGCCGTAACCTTCCAACGCCTCGGATAGCGCCGCCGCGCCGGGATCTTCGAGCGGGATAACGGCGTAGATCGCGCCGAGCCGGCAGGTTGCGCGCAGGTCTTCCACTGCTTGACGTACGAGGTCCGGTGTTTCTGCGCCGATCTCCTCCACCGCGATCGTGGCCACGCCGTCGCCGCGCGTAATGCTCGTGTGAACCACGCCGCGCCCGCCTCGCATCGTCGCGGCTGCAAAGGTCACCGGCAGATTCAGCTGTTCGTAGATGCGCGCGATGATGGCGCGATGGCGCTGCGGTGCATAGATCGAGCGCGGCTCGCGCAATCGCAGCGGCTTGACGTAAAGCATGCAGCTCTGGCGCTGCGTCGTCGTCGAAAGCTTCATGTGACGGGCGATGAAATTGCGCGGCGCGTCGCCCAGCGTTATTCCGCAGGCCTTTGCGCCAAAGTTTTCGCTGGCGCGCTGAGTGCGCGGATGGTCGGTCACCGGCTCGGAGTAATAGGCCGCCAGGCCTAGCGCGATCGCTTCGCGTTCGGCTCGGTCGCGCAGCCGGTTGAGCAAACCTCGGCCGCGATGCGCCGGCAGGACGATCGCGCTGGCGGCGTCGGCAATCGGCTCGTCGTCCTCGCGCACCAGCGCGTAGTGCCCGGCTACGTCGCCCGCTGCGTCAATCGCGACGATCGAAACGTAGCGGCCGCTCGCGTTGAGCTCGACCAGACGCTCCGGAACGTACACGGCGCAGAAATCGTAAGCGTACCCGTAGGTGAGGTAAAACGCGCGAGCGATACCGGGGGCGTCGCCCGGCTCGAATCGCCGGATCGCGTACTCCTGCGCCGGTGCGAGCGGAACGTCTTCGCCATCGTCGCCCGGCATGGTAACGGCCTCGGGTATTCCGTGCGCCCGTTTAACGATCAGCCGCAGCTCGCTGCCGGCAGTTCCGTGCAGCCGCCAGTGCGCTTCGTCGATCTCGCCGGCGAGTTCGTTCCACTTCGGATCGCGTCGCGCGTACAGATCGTCCATCGGTAAGCCGCGTTCGAAAAGCGAGAGCACCAGCTTTGCCGCCGTACACGCCGCCACGAGACGAATCGGCTCGCGCTCCTGCGCGAGCGCGACGGTGGCGATGAGCGCAAAACCTCGCTCGGCCGCGGCGACGAAGCCGCGCTGCTGCTCCTCCGTGAGCTCGCTGCGCAGTGCGGCGTCCGCGGCGAAGTGACGGACGAGCGACTCGAAGGCTGCCGATGCCGGAACGCGGAGTTCGGTTGTAAAACTCACGTGCCGCCCGAAAGAACCAGGCGCGCGCGTTCGCCGTCCGCGACGCGGCGGTACGCGTCGATCGCTTCTTGCAAGGGAACCACGCGATCGATGGGGGGCGCCGCGAGGGCTCCGGACTCGAACGCGGGCAGCATCGCCTGCAGACGTTGCGCCGACGCGGTCGCGTCGAGCTTGCGGCTGTCGGCCCCGATAATCCGGCTCTCGTTGTGATAGAAATCGCGCAGATCGAACTCGACGCGCGCCTTACCCGTCGCGGCGATCGCGACGAGCCTCCCGCGGTGCGCCAGCGCGCGCAACGCGGGTTCGAACGTCACGCCCCCCACCGCGTCGAAGATGACGTCGGCGCCGCGGCCGCCGGTCGCGCGGCGTATCGCTTCCGCGAGATCGCCGGTCGACGAAACGAACGTGTCGATCGCGCGAGCCGCAGGCGAGCTCTCCGAGGGCGGCCGAAGGTCGGCCCCGACGATGAGCGACGCGTTGCGCCAACGCGCGAGCTGCGAGACCGCGGAGCCGACTCCGCCGCCGGCGCCGATCACCGCAACGCATTCGCCCGGCTGCATCGCTGCGTATTCGATCAATCCCAACCATGCGACCACTGCCGTCACGCCGACGCTCGCGGCCTCGGGCGCGCTTAACGTGGCGGGTTTTGGCGTCAGCGCATCGATCGGCACGAGCAACGCTTCCGCGTGGCTGCCGTCGACCGTGAATCCGACGTCACCGCCCGTGCCGAAGACCTCCCGATCGACCCACTTCGCGGGCCCTTTCTCGACGATTCCAGCGAAATCGCGTCCGGGCGTGCGCGGCAGCGTCGTTCCCTCCATCGCGCCCGCTACGTTCTTGACGTCGCTTGGATTGATCGACGCAGCCGTAACGCGTACCAGCGCGAATCCGTCGCCGGCATTCGGTTCGGGAAGATCGACCAGCCGAAGCACCGATGGATCGCCAAAAGTTTCGAAACGCAGAGCGCGCACGGGGCCAGGACTTCGCGATGCGTCCGCGAGATGCTTGCGGTAATGCTTCCGATCGCACTCGAAGGCGTTTGGGCCGCATCCGCGCCGGCCGTGCTGCAGCATCGATGGGTACCAGCCACGCCGGCGTTGACCGAGCATTATTTCTTGGTCGTCTCAAAAGCACCCGACGGGTCCCTGCGCGCCTTTATCCGCAATCCCGAGTCGAATTGGGGCGCGGAGATCGGAACGCGCACCGTCATCATGACGGCGAACGCAATCGCATTGCGCGAGCCCAACGAAACTGACGTCGACGGCATCGCCAATCCCGACGGCACGGTAACGCTGAGGAAGATCAGCGCCGCCGAAACCGACCTGACGTTTCACCGGCCTGCCCCGAGCGACTTGATTTGGTTCTATCCTCTTCCGAGCCCGGAGTGGCGCTACGCAAGACCTGTTGATGCGAACGACGGTTGGCGCACCGGCACGCTGGCCGGCGAGGGCATGCGTGAGGCTCCGGTCGCCGCGCTGATGAACGCGATTGCCGGCGAGCGCGCGCCGCAACTGCGCTCACCCTATATACAAAGCGTCGCGATCGCGCGGCACGGCAGGCTCGTCCTGGATCAGTATTTCTACGGATTCACCGCTGCGGACGGACACGACGTTCGTTCCGCCGGCAAGAGCGTGACGACCCTTATGGTCGGACGCGCGGTCTCCGATACGCACGAGTTCGCGCCGTCGTCGCGCGTGCTCGACCTGCTCCGCGGCTACCTCCCGGTCAAGAATGACGACGCCCGCAAACGGCATATGACGGTCGCCGATCTCATGACGATGGCCTCGGGACTCGCCTGCGACGACAACGACGATGCGTCGCCCGGAAACGAAGACACGATGCAGAGCCAGCCGCGCGGAACCGATTGGTATCGCTACACGCTCGATCTCCCGATGGCGTACGATCCGGGAACCCGCGCAATCTACTGCACCGCGGGAATCAATTTGCTGGGCGCGATCGTCGAAACCGCGACGCAGACGTCGCTGGCACGATACTTCAGCTACCGGTTTGCCGAACCGATGAACTTCGGAAGTTACGCGATGTGGCTGATGCCGCCACCGTCCGACGCCGCGTACATGGGCGGCGGCGACTTCTTTCGGCCGCGAGACTTCTTGAAGTTTGCCGAACTAATTCTCGAGCGCGGGCGCTGGCGCGATCGTCAAATCGTCGACTCCGCCTGGATCGATGAGTCCATCGCACCGCGGACCGCGCCGGAAGGCGAGGGCGATCGCTACGGATATGGCTGGCATCTCAGCCGCGTAGCCGTGGACGGACGCGATTACGACGTCGTCAATGCCGGCGGAAACGGCGGCCAGCTCGCGATCGCGATCCCGGCGCTCGACGTGGCGGTCATGGTCACCGCCGGAAACTATGGGCAATATCCGGTCTGGCGTAAGTTTCTCCCGCAGATCGTTAGCGCGATTGCTCGTTCCTGCGCTCCGTAGCGCGACGGAGTAGCACGTCACGAATTACGCCGGGATCCAGATCCTCGAGTTTCGCGACGCGGCGATCCGCAAGCGCGAGCGCTGCGGGATCGGGCGGATACGCGTGGTTGGGAATCCCGATGACGGCGAGCCCCGCCGCGTACGCCGAGCGAATTCCGTTGCCGGAATCTTCAACCGCCGCGCTGCACGTCGGATCTGCGGCGAGTAGATCGAGTGCGCGCAGGTAAACGTCGGGAGCGGGCTTTCCGCGGGCGACCGAGTCCGCCGATACGACGACGCTGAAAAACTTCGCCCATCCCGTTCGAGCCAGCACCGTCGCGGCAACCTGCTGCGCCGACGACGTCGCGACGCCAAGCACGAACGCACCGGCCGCTTCTTCAAGCACACGCCGTGCTCCCGGAATTACCGGAAGGTCCACCGCCAGACGCTCCGCGACGGCGTCGACGACGCGCTGCGCGATCGAATCCGCCGGCAGCGCGACGCCGAGATCGTCGTGCATGTAGCGCGCCCATTCCACGGTGCGCATGCCCATCATCGCCGCTTGCGCGCCGTCGTTCCAGCGGCCGCCATGTTCGGCGACGAAATCCCGACGTATCTCGGCCCAAATCTGCTCGCTCTCTATCAGCGTGCCGTCGAGATCGAAGACGACCCACCCGCGTTGCACTATTCGCGCATGACTTGATGCACGAACGAGATCGCTATCGAACCCTCGCCGACGGCCGACGCGACGCGCTTCACGCTTTGGCTGCGAATGTCGCCGACGGCGAAGACGCGCGGCAAGCTCGATTCGAAGAGATACGGCGGCCGCAAAAGCGGCCAGCGAGCCGCGCTGAGATCCTCAGGCGAAAGTTCCGGGCCGGTTTTCACGAAGCCCTTTGAATCGAGCGCGACGCACCCTTCAAGCCACCCGCTGTTCGGCACACCACCGGTCATGAGAAAGACGTGACGGATGCCGTGCTCCTCGGTCACCCCGGTTTGGTTGTTCCGCCAGAGCATCGATTCGAGATGATCCGAACCGTCGAGCTGCACGATCTCGGTGTGCGGGTGAAGAACGATGTTCGGCGTCTCCTCGATGCGTCTGACGAGATAGCGCGACATGGTCGACGCAAGGCCGTCGCCCCGAATCAGCACGTGAACCTTCTTCGGAGACTGCGACAGAAAGACGGCGGCCTGCCCGGCCGAGTTCGCGCCGCCGACGATGACGACGTCTTCGTCGACGCAGAGCGAACGCTCGATCTCGGTCGCACCGTAGTAAATGCCCGCACCTTCAAACTGGGCGAGGTTCGGGACGTCGAGTTTTCGGTACTGAACGCCCGTCGCTATGACGATGCTGCGCGTCGAGATGCTTGCACCGTCGCTCGTCTCGACGACGTACGGGCTGCGATCGCAACGAAGGCGCGCGCTCGTCGCGGTCAGCATTTGCGCGCCGAATTTCTCGGCCTGAGCGTAGGCTCGAGCCGCGAGCTCTTCGCCCGAGATTCCGTTGGGGAATCCGAGGTAGTTTTCGATGCGCGAGCTCGATCCGGCTTGGCCGCCGGGAGAGCCCGTCTCGACGACGAGCACGTCGAGCCCTTCGGAGGCCCCGTACACGGCGGCCGCAAGTCCGGACGGACCCGCGCCGACGATGACGACGTCGCGAACTTGCTCGAGGCTGATCGACTCGTTGAATCCCAAGCAGCTCGCGATTTCCTGATTCGAAGGGTTCCGAAGCGCGGCTTGGCCTCGGCAAATGACGACCGGAACGTCGTCGGCGCCAAAATGAAAGGTCTCCATGAAGCCTTGCACGTCGGGATCGCGATCGAGGTCGAGATACGCGAACGGATACGCGTTGCGGCGAAGAAACTCGCGGATGCGCAAGGTGTCCTTCGAATGAAGCGACCCGACGAGCGCGACGTCGCCAATTTCCGATCGCACCAACCCCGCGCGGCGCAGCGTAAAGGCTCGCATGAGAATTTCGCCGAGCTCCGCGTCGCCCTGCACGAGCGCGATCACGTTGGGGCGGCTGACTTCGATCGCTTCGCCGGGCTTGGTAACGCGGACCCGAAATAGCGCCGGACGGCCGACGAGCAGGTTGACCTCGCCCGTAAACTGTCCGGGAGCCGTCACGCTGACCAAGTTTTCCGCGTTGGTGTTCGGCATCGGCCAGACCGTGTGAAGCTCGCCCGCACGAATGAGAAAGAACGAAAAGCTCGTGTCGCCCGGCTCGATCAGCACGTCGCCCTCGCGCAGTTCCCGCACGTCTCCCCGTGCCGCTACGCGCGCCATTTGCGTCTCGGTCAGCGTCGGGAAGACGAGCGCCGGGGGCCCGGTAAACTTCACCTCTCTCGTCAGCGACATCGCGTCGGCTTTCTAACGCAGCCGTCCCTCCACCCGCTGGGTGAATTGCGACCGGCCGCGAAACGTCCGGGCCTCGGAGGTGACTTACAATGGCTAACGACACGCTGGATTTTGAAAAAGATATCCGCCCAATGTTCACCGATATGGACGTCGATCACATGGAGCCGTTCGGTATAGACCTTTCTTCCGCCGCATCGGTCAAGGAGCACGCGGCGGCGATTTACGCGACCGTATCGGATGGGAGCATGCCCCCGCCAGGCTCCGGCGAGACGCGCTGGTCGCCTGAGATGTGTGACCGTTTCAAGGCTTGGATGGAACAAGGCTGACGGTAACATGACGGCGATCATCGTCGTCTTCCTCGCGATCATCGTCCTGGTTACGATCGCAAATCGCATCAACGTCGCCTATCCAATAGTCTTGGTTCTCGGGGGGATGGCAATCGGCTTCATCCCTGGGATCCCAACGTTTCCGCTGCCTCCCGAGGTGGTGCTCGTGGTCTTCTTGCCGCCGCTGCTCTATTGGGAAAGCCTCACGGCGCCGACGAGTGAGTTCCGCGCCGGCGCGTTCTGGATTTTCCAGATGGCGTTTGGACTGGTGATCGTGACGACGATCGTGGTCGCGGCGATCGCACATGCCATCGTACCGGGGATGAGCTGGGGCGTGGCGTTCGTGCTCGGTGCGATCGTCTCGTCGACCGACGAAGTCGCCTTCGCCGCAATCGGCGATCGCCTCAACGTGCCTCGGCACATCATCGGAACGATCGAAGGGGAGAGCCTCGTCAACGATGCCACCTCGCTGATCCTGTACGCCATCGGCATTTCAGCCGTCGTCGGAGCGTCGTTTTCGCTGCTGCATGCCGCCGGTGCCCTCGTACTAACGATCGTCGAATCGGTCGCGATCGGACTTGCCGCGGCTGGGCTGGCGGCGGTCGCGTGGCGCACGCTTAAAGACGAAACCCTCCAGGCAACGATTTCGGTCGTCGTCCCCTTCCTCGCTTACTTGCCCGCCTATTACATCGGAGCTTCGGGGGTACTCGCGACGGTGACGACGGGTGTCGCCGTGAGCCGATTCGCCCCTATCGTGATGCAGCCGCGCGCACGCGAGCTGCTCACCGGCTTTTGGATCACCGTCATCTTTCTGCTCAACGCCTTCATCTTCACGGAAGTTGGAATTCGCTTCCATCAAATCGTGGCAGCACTGCACGCGTATTCGGCGCTGGAGCTGATTTGGTGGGGCTCCGCGATCGCCCTCGCCTGCGTCGCCGTTCGGCTTGCATGGACGTTTGCTCAGGGATTGCTTCCGGCTACGAACGAGCCCGAACACGTCGCCGGAAAGGCCGATTGGTCTCACGTTGCGCTGTTGAGCTGGACGGGAATGCGCGGCGGCGTTTCTCTCGCCGCCGCGCTAGCGATACCGCTCGAAACGGTCGCCGGGCCTTTTCCATTTCGCGACCTGCTGATTTTCCTAACGTTCGTCGTGCTTCTGGTTACGCTGGTGGGACAAGGCGGCACGCTGCCGTGGCTGATTCGGTTGCTGAAGATAAAAGACGATGGAGCCGCGGTCCGCGAGGAGCGGCTCGCGTTGATGGCGACGGCGCGCGCCGGGCTCGACCGCCTCGCCGAGCTGGAACGCCAGGGAGTTTACGCTCCGGAAGTGTTGGAGCTGCACCGCAAACGTCTCGAGGCCAGACTCGCCGAATTTACGGTGACGGGCGACGTAACGCGCGCCGCGCGACTAACGGCGCTCTTCCGCCGCGTGCAAGGCGAGCTCATCGCCGCGCAGCGCGCCAAGCTAATCGAGCTCCGCGCGCGCGGTGCAATCGATAACACCGTGCTTCGCCGGCTGCAACGCGTCTTCGACCTCGAGTCGGTCGAGATTCAGGTGCTCGGCTCGACGGGTCACGCAGACATCGAAGACTAACCACCGAAGCAGCGCTCTCGGCAGGCCGGAAAGCGCGCGCCGCGGAAGCGGCGGCCATGATGCCGCGATACGTTGCCGTCCTCTTTTGTTTTCTGCTCGCCGGCTGCGCCGTCCACCAAACGACGAGCGGCGCGGGGATGTTGCCGTATATGCAAAGCGGCACGGCGTTGCGTGCCCTCAGCGGCACCGGTGCCGGCAAGATCAAGCACGTAATCTACATCGTGCAAGAGAATCGCAGCTTCGATAATCTCTTCCAGGGTTATCCGGGTGCCGACACCGTGTCGCAAGGAAAGAACTCGAACGGGCAGACGATCACCTTGCAGCCGTCGTCGCTTAAGACCGTCTACGTCATCGACCATTCGGTCTTCGGCATGTTCGCCGCGTGCAACGGGACGGGCAGCATTCCCGGCACGGACTGCCAGATGAACGGCTTCAACAACGAAGAGACATTCGGTGGCCCGTCGAACCCGCAGTACGTTTACGTTCCGCACGACGAATCGAAGCCGTACTTCGACATGGCGCACGAGTGGGTCGTCGCGGACCGAATGTTTCAGTCGCAGCTCGACGAGAGCTTCGTCGCGCATCAGTACGTAATCGCCGCGCAGGCACAATCGAGCGTCAACCTGCCGTTCGGCGGATACTGGGGTTGCAAGGGCGGGCCGCCCGACGTCGTCGGAACGATCACGCAGTCTCGCAACCCGTACGGACCGACGCAGCAGGCCTGCTTCGATTACACGACGCTCGGCGACGAGCTCGACCAAGCGAAGCTCAGTTGGCACTTCTACGCCGTGCGCTACGGCAACGACAACGGCGGCAATGGCGGCACGTGGTCGGCCTATCAGGCGGTGCGGCACATCTTCTATGGCAAGGATTGGAAGAAAGACGTGATTTCGCCAAACTGGAAGTTCATCACCGACGTCCGCGCGGGCAAGCTCTCGAGCTTCACTTGGATCACGCCGGAGTGCGCCGAGTCCGACCACCTCGAGTGCGGCGGCGGTTACGGGCCGTCGTGGGTCTCGGCGCTCGTCAACACGGTCGGCGCCAGCAAGTTCTGGGACTCTACCGCGATCTTCATTCAGTGGGACGACTGGGGCGGATTCTACGATCACGTCGCGCCCTCGTACCTCGATTACGACGGCACCGGGTTCCGCATTCCGCTTCTCGTCATCTCGCCGTACGCGAAGAAAGACTACGTCTCGCACACGCCGTACGAGACCGCGAGCGTTCTTCGCTTCGCCGAGGACCTTTACGGCCTCAAGCAACTCGCTGCCGCGGATGGGCGCGCGACTTCGCCCGCCGGTGACTGCTTTGACTTCTCGCAGAAGCCGCGCCCGTTCGTAATGATCAAAGCGCCGTACCCGGCAAAGTTCTTCATCCGGCACAAGTTCTCGAGCAGCTATTTCGCGCCGGATTACGAGTGAGACGCGATCGTGCCTGAGTCCATGGACGTCGAGCCGCATCGGCTGCAAGAGAACATCGCCGAGGCACACGAGGCGCTCGACGAAAAAAACACCGGCGAAAGGGCGCCCGCGTGGCTGCGCTACGTCGGCCTAACGGCGGCAATCTTCGCGGTGGTTGCCGCGATAGCGGCGCTCCGCTCCGGCGCGCTCATCAACGAAGCGACCATCGATCAGATCAAGGCCTCGGACACGTGGACTGAATATCAGGCGTCGCGCGAGAAGGAGCACTTATACACGATCGCCCTCGACGAGATGACCGATCGTGGGTCGAAGAATACCGCGCGGATGGACTCCTATCGCGCTCAAATTGCCAAGGAAGCCGGCAAAGAGAAGCCGCTCGCCGCGCACGCGCGCGAATTGGAGGGCGAATCCGCCGCGGAAGTCCGCCGCCATCATGCCTTCGAGTACGCCGTCGCGCTGCTTCAAGTCGCAATTGCACTCGGCGCCGTCGCTGCGCTCGCGCGTTTCAAGCCTGCCTGGTATGTCAGCCTCGCCGCCGGCACGATCGGCGTGGCCATCTTTGCCTGGGGCTTTGCCTTATAACGCGGCTCGTTACTTTTCCGGGCGCTGAAGCGGGTTGGAGGCAAAATCGATCCACACAGCCTTCGCGAACTCAAGCGCGAAGAACTGACTGGAAGTCAGGGACCGCATTCCCACCGCAAAATAGAAAACGGCAATCGTTGCGAACTCCAGTGCGGCGTCTTCGTTGACCCAGCCGACCCCGCTGCAGTACCCGAGCGACAGCAGCCCTAGGCCGAGAAGCGCCAGACTCAAACGATTGACGTCAACTCGCTCCAAGCTCTTTACCCGCGAAAAATGCCCCAACGAGAGCACCGCAAACCCGATGAGACTCAACGTGAAAACGATTCCGGCCGCACGATACGCCGTCAGAGTGTACCAAAGTGCCAACGTCCAGCCGGCCATGTATGCCGCACCGATCCACAACGCCGCGGTAAGCCCTCGCATCATCGCGTAGAGGCCCTCGTACTGCTCCGCATAGTTTGCCGACTTCACGACCACGCGCCGCGCTAGGTCGAAAGCGTCTTGGCGGACGTTACCGAGTGCGACGTCGCCCACTTGTGAGGGCGCGATTTCGAGGCCGAACCATGACCGGACCAACGATTCGAGTCGCTCCTTTACCTCGACCGTCAGCGAAGAATCCTGGCTGCCGACTAGCAGTGCCGATGGGGACTTCCACCTCTCGTGCGCGACATTCGTCGACGACGCAATAGCAGTAGAAGCCATCGTCTGCAGCAGGTGCCCAATAAGATAGGCCACCAGTACTCCGACGATGAGGAGCGGCCACTCACCCGTTGGTAACTCTATGCGTCCGGTCAACACCAATGGAAGCACCACCACCAACATCGTGACGCCGCCCGGAATAAGGTAGCCGTAGACGTCGTAGAAATTAAACCGCTCGATCACGCCGGCGACGCCTCCGCTGCCGCGTCGATCGCATCCAGATTCTCGATTTGCGCGGCAATCTGCTCTTGAATTTGCGCGGCTTCGTTCACGCGGCCACCTTTGAGCTGCACGGAGCCCACCCGCCGGTGGCCGCCCCCGCCGAACTGCTCCATCAGCTTACCAATCTCGACGCTTTCAAAGTCGAGCCATGGGTTGCGCATTGCGGTCACTTTAGCGCCGCCGGCCGACCGGACGAGCATGACCGAATATCGGGCGTCGGGCGCAAAATAATACGGGCTATATCGGCTGATAATTCCGCCGCTTGGCTCTTCGACGTCACACCTCACGATTGCGCCGCCAATGTGAAGATCGCGCTTCACCGCGTCGAGCCCGATGCCGATTTTGTCCTTAAAACTCTGCGCCGGTTCGCGCACCTCCGGGAGGCGCGCGACTTCGCCGAGGGTTTGCTCGCGCAGAGCGTGGACCAGGAAGTTGCAGTAACGCTCGCTCTTATCGATGGCCAGGCTGAAGCTGATCTCCATCGCCGGACTCCCGCCAAAGATCGCTTCGTTAACCGACGCGTAGGCGGCGGAATCAATTTTGTCGGCCCAAGAGACCATCTCCGCGAGTCGAGGGGAATCGCCAAGACTCGCTCCGAGATTGCGCCACAGCAGGATGGAACACGAGGGACAGGTCGCGTCGTAGTAGAGATAACGATTCGAGGCGCCATCGAGCGCGGCCCGATCGCGCGGTTCCTGGAAGCTCGTCGCATGATGATCGGCCCAAAAGAACGCCTGTGGGTGGTAGAGGAAATCGACGACGGCCGATCTGCTGCCGATCGGCTCCGTTCGCCACGACGGTGCTCGGTCGTATTCGACGGGAACGTAGCGCGATATCGTCCATCCGAGACGGCGCTCGAGGAACTCGGCCGCAATCACGGCCGAAACGACGCCGTCAAAGCACGGGAAATGCAGATAGAGAGACGACTCTTGACCACCCTCCGCATGCTTCATACCGTCACTTTACCACAGCCGGTGCCATACGCCTGGCACGGTAACGATGTGGCTGGAGTTTGAGTGCAGT